>JBJKRM010000326.1:0-2610 GCA_046704685.1 Rhizomicrobium sp. | reverse complement strand
CTGTCAAACAACACGGCCCTGCCCGGCCACGACAAGCCGATCGAGCCCGGCGACATCATGATCCTTCTGCCGCGGCGCGAGCCGTTCGGCAGCGAGATCATCAAGCGGCTGAAAGAGCGTGACGTGCCGGTGGCGGGCGCCGACCGGCTGGTGCTCACCGAACAGATTGCGGTGATGGATCTGATCGCGCTCGGCCGTTTCGCCTTGCTGCCGGAAGACGATCTCAACCTCGCCGCACTGCTGCGCTCGCCTCTGGTCGGCATCAGCGAAGATGAGCTGTTTGACTTGGCGCACTGCCGCACAACCACACTATGGGAGGCATTGGAGGAGCGACGGACGGAATTCCCCGAGGCCCTGGCCCTTCTCACGGAAGCACGGCAGCGCGCCGATTACATGCCGCCGTTCGAATATTACGCCCACGCCCTGATCCACGGCCGGCGCAAGCTGCTCAAGCGCCTTGGCCCGGAAGCGAATGACGCCATCGATGAATTCCTGTCGCTGGCGCTGCAATACGAGAATTCCAACACGCCGTCTCTGGAGGGCTTCCTGCACTGGATCGAGACCGGCGGCGCCCAGGTCAAGCGCGACATGGAGCGCGGCCGTAACGAAGTGCGGGTGATGACGGTCCACGGCGCCAAAGGTCTGGAAGCCGACATCGTCATCCTGCCGGACACCACACGGCTGCCCAACGACGCCACGGCACGCGGCAATCTTCTCTACACGGACGACGGCGTGCTGTTTCCCGTTCCCAAGGACGTGGCTCCCGCCCCCGTTCTGGCCGCCCGCGCCGCCGCCAACCAGGCGGTGATGAAAGAATATCGCCGCCTGCTCTATGTTGCGCTGACGCGCGCCAAGGAACGGCTCATCATCTGCGGTTTCGAGAACAAGCGCGGCACCAAGCCGGAATCCTGGCATGGCTTGGCGGAGCGCGCGGCGCAGACGCTCGGCGTGCCCAACGGTGACGGCGTGCGGATTTTCGGCACGGAAGAATTGACGCCGCTCGTCATGTCCAAACCGGCAACCGTCGAACCTGTGACATTGCCGGAGTGGGTCACGGCAAGCGCCAGACAGGAACGTCCCGCGCCGTGGCTGATCCGTCCGTCGGAGGCTGCCGGCGTGGAAGAGCCCCCGAAGGCTTCGCCCCTCGGCAGCGAGGCTCCAGTCAAGCGGGGGCTGCTGGTGCACGCCATGCTGGCGAAGCTTCCCGAGATCGATCCCGCTGAACGCAAGGACATCGCGCTGCGCTTTCTCAAGATGCGTGGGCTTGACGACGAAACGGCAGGGAAACTGGCGTCGGAGACGATGGCGTTGCTGGATGACCCGGCTTTTGCGGCGGCTTTTGCCCCGGGGAGCCGCGCGGAGGTGTCGCTGGTCGCCGACCTGCCACAGCTCGGACCGGCGGCGCGCGTGCACGGCCGCGTCGACCGCCTCCGGGTGACCGATGACGAGGTTTTGATTGTCGACTTCAAAACCGGTCGTCCGGTTGCCCAGGAAAGTGACGTGCCTACTCTTTACGCAAGCCAGATGGCCCACTATCGCGCTGCGGCGCAACGCATTTTCCCCCAAAGGCGAATCGCCTGTGCCCTGATCTGGACCGAAGGCCCCTGCCTGCTGGCGCTGTCTCCAGCGCTTCTGGATGCGGAAACAAAGCGCATCCGGGCGCGCCTTGACCCCGGGGGGGCCGCTTCCTAGATATAGGGGGTCGAATTCGAGGGTATGCGTATGTCTTCGCCGATCAAAGTCACCGACGGGTCCTTCCAGAACGAAGTCCTGAACGCCAACAAACCCGTTCTCGTGGATTTCTGGGCCGAATGGTGCGGGCCGTGCCGCATGATCGCACCGGCGCTCGACGAGCTGTCGGCGGAACTGGGCGACAAGGTCACCTTCGCCAAGATCAACATCGACGAAAACCCGACCACGCCTCAGAAATACGGCGTGCGTGGCATCCCGACCATGATGATCTTCAGTCAGGGCCAGGTGGCCGCCACCAAGGTCGGCGCCCTGCCGAAGTCGAAGATCAAGGAATGGATCGAAGGCTCGATCTGACCACCAGCGCATTTCGCCAAGGCGCCTCGCCCCATGCGGGGCGCTTTGCTTTCGCCGGCATGCCCCTGCAGGTCCCCACATCCGTGGCAGGTCGATTCTGTGCGCCGACTCTGATATGGCGTAGGGAATGACCTTGTTACCAACCGTGAATGCGGTCCCTGCAACGCCTGTTGCACACAACCTGCCATTCTGGATACGGCCTTGAAGAAGGCACCGGGTGTATTGTGTCCGAACTGGAAGGCGAGCATTGGCTGCACGATCTACGAACAGCGGCCGCAAACCTGCCGGGGCCATTTTTGCGCTTGGCGCCAGCTGGCATAGTTCGACGACACGTGGCGGCCTGACCTTTCCAACGTCTACATCGAGCTGAAGAGCGATCCGCCCGAGCATTATCGCCATGTGCTTCCCGATGCCGCGTTCGCCTTCAAATTCACGGTGCTCGGGGATCTCGCGCCACAACGTCTGGGGCAGCTGGCGATGACCATCGCCTCTCTCATCCAGAGCGACGTTCCGGTGATCCTGGCGGTCGCCGCACCGCCGGAGCATCTGGGCTGTCACATGCTG
>JBJKRM010000325.1:0-5452 GCA_046704685.1 Rhizomicrobium sp. | reverse complement strand
CGCGTTGGCAGTTGCGTTTGCGCACCGTGCCCGGCGACGAAGGACCGGTGACCTGGGGCATCGTCCGCCCGGTGGTGCTTTTGCCCAAGGCGTCGCTGCGCTGGTCGCGCCCCCGCTTGCAAGCGGTGCTGCTGCACGAGTTCGCCCATGTGTGCCGCTATGACGGCCTGGCCCGGCTGGTGGCGTTGACGGTCTGCGCCCTCTATTGGCCCAATCCGATGGTGTGGCGCGCCGCGGCGCGGATGCGGCGCGAGGCCGAGATCGCCGCCGACGACGCGGTGCTGCAGGCGGGCGTGCGGGCCTCCTCTTATGCCGAAGACCTGCTGGATCTGGCGCGCCAGACCAGCCGCCACCAAGCCGCGTTTGTCGGCCTGTCGATGGCCGAGCCCTCGGGCCTCAAGGCGCGCCTGCAATCGGTTCTCTCTTCCCATCAATCCCGATCCGGAGTGACGAAGATGGATGTCTTGAAAGTGGTGGCGCTGGGCGTTGCCGCGACGGTTGGTATGGCGTTCGCACGTCCGTGTCTCGGCGAAGCGGAGGCCGCGCCGGCGAAAACCACGGCGCATGCGGTCATCATCTTGGCGTCGGATGAAGCGCCGCCGGCGCCGCTTGCGCCGGACGCACCGCTCGCCGCACCGGCGCCACCGGCCGCACCACCGCCTGCTGCGGCTCCATTGCCAGATGTCACACCGCCGGCCCCGGCGGCCAAGCAGCACGCTGCCAAGGAGCAGGAACGGATCAAAGCCCAGACCGAACGGCGCACCGCAGCCGAGGTGCGCAAGGCGCTGGCTGATGCCCATATTGCCGAGCACGTCGCCGCGGCGATGAAACAGGTGCAGCCGCAGATCGACCAGGCGATCGCCCAAGCCCATATCGCCGAGCATGTCGCGGAGGTGATGAAGCAGGTGCAGCCGCAGATCGACCAAGCGATCGCCCAAGCCCATATCGCCGAGCATGTCGCCGCGGCGATGAAGCAGGCCCAGCCGGAAATCGACCGGGCGATCGCCGAAGCCCGCAAGGCTCAGGCGCGCGCCAAGGAACAGCGGCAGCAAGGCACGCATTAGGCAAGCTGCGCATTAAGGGCACAATACTGAACGCGGCAGCGCCGGCGCGCTCCTCGAATTAAACATGATGTCCCTTTAATTCCGGACGGCTGCGCCTCAAGACCGCGCAAGCGGCAAGCCCCGGTGGCGACAACAAGCCTTCGGGGCTTTCGCTTATCTGCTGCTCACGCCGCCCGTCGCGCCGCATAGGACGGATAGTATTCGCGCAGCAGGCGATCGCGGTATTTGACCAGGTTCGGCTTGCTCTCGGCATAGTCCTTGATGTCGGAGCGGAACACCGGCGCCAACAGCGAGGCGATCATGCCGAAGGCAGTGGCATCCACGGCCGACGACGCCGGCCCCATCAGTTAAGCCTTGTTGCCCAGCAATGCCGCCAGGGCGGCGATCGAGCGGCAGGCGAGGTCGGTGATCTCTTCCTTGGAATGGCGGCCGAGGCCCTGGCCGACCAGCATGGCGCCGACATGGCGGCGCGCCTCGGCGCGGGTTTCGTCGCGCAAGGCAAAGGGCATGGTGTCGAAGAAATGCGCCGGGCCGATGGTGAAGTTGTGATCGTCCATCCAGCGGTCGTGCACGATGGCCCAATAGAGATGATCCTCCAGCATGCGCTCGATGGCCCAGGAACGGGCCCGCATGTCGGGCGTCAGGCCGCGGTCGAGATCAATGCCGTGGGTCTTCTCGATGTAATCGCGGATGAAGGTGGAATCGCCGATCTTCTGATGCGCCTCGACGATATAGGGGATTTTGCCCTTGGGGCCGTCGTCGCGCGAACCGCGCTCCAGCCGGTAGGGAATCTCGGCCATCTTGAGCTGCACTTCCGTCTTCATCACGAAAGGGCTGGCCTGGGGCAGTCCGAATGCGGGGAACGAACCGTACAGCGTGATCATGGGCCTCTCCATTTCCATGCTGCCGTTCTACTGACACCCTACTGACAACATACTGTCAGGAGGGTGTCAGCCGGTAGACCACATTGTGCCGGTAATCGTTGAACACCAGTTCGTCGCCGGGCAGGCGGCGCACGCCATGCACGTCGATGGCGGCTTCCAGCGCCGGTGTTCCGTTCTTGACGACCCTGCCCGGCTTGCCATTGCCGGCAATGGTTTCCAATTGCCCGTTGCGCGCGACGACGAGCCGGTGCGCCGCGCTGTCGGCCACATAGATGTTGCCGCTCGAGTCCACATCGACGCCGTGCGGCAGATGCTCCCCCATGATGTCTCTGGCGTGCGGGCTGCCGCTGAGGCCTTTGACGACGGTGCTGATAGTGCCCACCACCACCTTGCGGATGACGCGATTGCGGCTGTCGCAGAGATAGAGCGGGATGTCGGCGTCATAGCCAAGGGCGGTGACGCCGTTGAGGCGAGCCTCGCGCGCCGGTCCGCCGTCGCCGGCATCGCCGGCCACACCTGTTCCCGCCATGCGCCGCAAGGCGCCGTCCGGCGTCACCGCGCAGACGATGTCGTGGCCGTAGTCGCTGAAGAACACGTCTCCGGCATCGCCCACCACCACACTGTTCGGACGGCTCAACTGGGCCGCGAGGGCCGGGCCGTCGACCCGTCGGGGATCCTGATGACCGCCGCCGGCAAAGGTGCGGATGGTGCCGTGCCGGTCGACGCAGCGGATGCGCCCATTGCCGGTATCGGCGATATAGATGTTGCCGAAGCGGTCGGCGGCGACGCTTTGGGGGCGGTTCAGGGCGGCGCTGGTCGCCGGACCGTCGTCTCCGTCGAAGCCCGCCGTTGCGGTTCCGGCGAGGGTGGTGATCTGTCCGCTGGCGGCATTGACGTGCCGGATGGCGTTGTTCTTCAGATCGGCGATCAGCACATTGCCGAGCCGGTCCACCGCGATTCCCGCCGGGCCGTTGAGATGCGCCGCCGTGGCCTTTCCGCCGTCGCCGGAGAACCCCGCCCGGCCGGTTCCCGCCAGGCGCCAGATCCGCGCGCCGCGCCATGGCCCGGCCCACGAAGGTCCGGCCAGCAATACGCCCCCCAGCATCGTGGCGGCTGTCCGCCGTGTCACCTCGGCCATGCAATCCCCGTTTCCCGTGTTCCGCCCCGACATTGTTATACTGACAGCCTGCTGACAACATGCTGTCAGCAGGGCGTCAGCAGGATGAGGAAATGAGACGAGCCGATCGGCTGTTCCGGATCATCCAGGTGCTGCGACGCAAGCGCCGCCCCATCACGGCCACCGAGATCGCCGACGAGCTGGAGACCAAGCCCCGCACCTTCTCAGGCGATTTCGCGAAATATATCGCACACGCGGTGCCGATCCGCGGCGAGGCCGGCATCGGTTATGTGCTGGAAGGCGGTTTCGACATGCCGCCCTTGATGCTGACCGCCGATGAAATCGAGGCGGCGATGCTGGGGGCCCAATGGGTGATGGGCCGCGGCGATGCGGAGCTGGCGCGGGCCGCCTCGGACCTGGTGGCCAAGATCGGTGTGGTGATCCCGGAGCACCTGCGACCCATTCTCTTGGACCCGGCAGGGTCGGCCCCGCCTGGCGCCCCCGATGCTCCGCGAGATGTGATCGACATGGCGCGAGTCCGCACGGCGATTCGCGCGCAAGGAAAGATCCGTCTGGTCTACCGGGACGAGCGCGGGGAGGAGACCACACGGGTCATCTGGCCCATCGCGGTGAGCTATTGGGATCGCGTCCGGCTGATCGTCGCCTGGTGCGAATTGCGTAAGGCGTTCCGCCACTTCCGCACCGACCGCATCACCGCTTTCGAGTTCCTGGAAACCCGGTTTACGACCCCGCGGGCGAAGCTCAAGGCCCAGTGGCATAGGGAGTTCCTGGCGCAGCAGGAAGCTTCCCGGTCATCCAAGGATCATCCGTAAGTTTCGATAGCGACCGGACGCCCCATTGACCCTCGACGGCAAGCTACCCACCCTGGCTGGGATAAAAAACAAAATCGGGGGGTGACATGAGCTTCCAATTCGGCGCCGCGTTCGCGGTATTCCTGGCAGCCGCCGCCACGCCCGGCTCGACGGCCAACACGGCTCATGAGACCAAGGCCGCCGCCACCCAGCAGGAAAGCGTGCCGCTGATCGAGCCGGCCCAATTGAAAGCGATGCAGGCGTCCGGCATGCGCTTCGTCCTGGTCGATGTGCGCCAGCCCGCGGAATACGCCGCCGGGCATATCAAAGACGCTCAGCTGATGCCGCTCGATACGGTGGAAGCGAACTATTCCAAGCTGCCCAAGGATGTGAAGCTGATCGTCTATTGCCGCACGGGCCATCGCAGCGCCACGGCGGTGCACATCCTGATGTCGCACGGCTATAGCCGCGCCGTCAGCTTAGACGGCGGCTATCAGGCCTGGATCGCCAAATCGAAATAACGGCGAACGGTTCTTTTCCCGGCGGGCGCCAGGGTCATCATGTTCCCGGTGCGCATGCGGTGGTGTTTTCGCGACACGGCGAACGTACTTTTTTTCGGCTTTTAATGTGCCAACGCGTCGCTGCCGGGTTTTGGTGCAGCTAACGCCGCGTTGTTGTGTCGGCCTGCACAAATCGCAGGCAGAGCAGCCGTTTGTCCCTCTGCCGAAAGTATGTTCTGCTCACGGCCACAAGGTTGGGGGTAATCCGGTGGTTACGATTGATGTCAGGCATGATGGACTCGGCCGCTTCGTCCGGGTCTCGGCGCCGAGCAAGCAGGCGGCTGAGCAGCGCGCCGCGGATCTGGCCGCGCGCTGGAATCGGCAGTTCGAACGCCGCCGCGCCGCTCTGCAAGGCGCCGGTGCGGAGGTGATCGCAACCCTGAAGAAGATCGAGGCCGAAGAGCTGAGCGAAGAAGCCGAGCGGCGATGCGCGGCCATCACGGCGATTCTGGTCGAGGCGGTGCGTCAGCCGCCGCTGCCGGACTGGTCCTCGCTCTACGACAACACCAGCTTTGCGGAAGATGCCCCCGTCGAGCCGGGCGCGCCGGCCGTCGAACGCGAGCCGGAGCAAACCGATTTCAAGCGCGCGCCGCTGACCCTGATGACCCTCATCAATCCGCGCGCCATGCGCCGCCGCAAGGAGTCGGCGATCGCCAAGTACAAATCGGCGCATGACGGCTGGGCGTATGTGCAGCGCTGGCGCGAGAGCGAGTTCGACAAGGCGGCCAAGCTGTTCCGACTGGCGCTGGACGACTGGCAGACAAGGCGGGCCGCCTTCATCGATCTGCAGCAGCGCGCCAATGCCCGCATCGACGCCATGCGCCAAGGTTACGCCAAAGGCGAGGCGCAGGCGGTGATCGGACACTGCGACTTGACCTTGCTGTCGCTGGAGCGGCCGGAGGGTTTTCCCGCCTGGTGGACCATGACCTTCGTGCAGGGCGCGCTGCAGATCGATTACGAGCTGCCATCCATGGATCACATCCCGGTGGTCAAGGCGGTGAAGTATACGCCGTCG
>JBJKRM010000324.1:0-2640 GCA_046704685.1 Rhizomicrobium sp. | reverse complement strand
GCGCATATTCTGTTGGTCGAAGATGATGAGTCCTTGCGCAAGTTCCTGGCGCAGGCGCTGGTGCGCGCGGGTCATGAGGTCATCGACTTCGGTGACGGCGAACAGGCGCATCAGAAGCTTCAGGACGGCAGCTTCGATCTGCTGCTCACCGATATCGTCATGCCCGGCATGGACGGCATTGAGCTGGCCAAGCGCGCCGCCGAGATGAATGCGGCCATGAAGATCATGTTCATCACCGGCTTCGCCGCCGTGGCGCTGCATCCGGCCTCCAATGCGCCCAAGCAGGCCAAGGTGCTGTCGAAACCCTTCCATCTCCGCGAGATCGTCGCGGAAGTGGAACGGATGATGGCGGCCTGACTTTTCACGGTTTCCGTTGCGTCGTGTCTGACTCATCCGGTGAGTCCTCTCATCGCGAGGCGTCACGATGCGAGAAATTACGATACCGGTCTCTCGCAAAACCGGCACGGCTTGGACGCGCGATGGCCGTGATGGCGCCGCAATCCGGCCGGGATCGGGGCCCAGCCTTTTTTCCTGATCCGGCGAGAGCAACTCGCCTGTCGCGAGCCTCCCGCCAGGACGGACCGAATGGTCCGGGAGCCCCTGGCTCCTCAAGGTTGGGAGGGACAGATGCAAACCACAACACATGCCGTGCATGCACCTGCGGTCAAACGCGGCCGCACCAAGTGGCTTTTACTGGCGATCCTTCTGCAAATCGCATTCGTCTATGCCTTGATCACTGGGCTGGATCTTAAGGTCGGGCCCGTCAAGCTTACCAATCCGTTCCAGGTGACGATTCCCCGAGGCACCAAACCGCCGCCGGCTGCGCCGCCCCAGAGCACGATGCTGGAACCGAACATGGCCAAACCGGTCATGCCCGACATCAGAATTGAGGGAGGGGGAGAACGTGATCGTGGCATCAATTTGCCGGCAGACAATGGCGGTGTCGCTGGTCCGAGCGACCACGGCCCGGTCTCCGTCACGGCCACGCACACCATTCCGCCCTATCCGCCGCTGGATCTGCGGTTGGGGCACGAGGGCACCGTGGTGCTTCGCCTGATGATCGCCCCGAACGGCCGGGTGGTTGACGCCGTGGTGGTGCGGTCGAGCGGCTACCGGAGCCTTGACGGTGCGGCCCGCGATTGGGTGATGGCCCATTGGCGCTATCGGCCGGCGTTCCGTGGCGGTGTCGCCGTGGCCGGCTCTGCCGAGGTGGGGGTGCGGTTCAGCCTGCGCAACGGCGGCTGACTTGCTTTGTCCGCCGGACGGAGGCTATAGAGACCCTCCGTTCGGCGGGCGGTTAGCTCAGCGGGAGAGCACTACCTTGACATGGTAGGGGCCATAGGTTCGATCCCTATACCGCCCACCACCCTGCGCTCGCGAAGCGAGTGAAGACTGTCCGGCGTAGCCTGTTCGGCGAAGCTGGGCTGGTTGCCGCGAGCTTCGCCCGGCAAGCCGTCTTTTTGCTCCCATCGCCAGTTCCGGCAGATCACGACCGCAGACGTACGGCCGTTTCAGACGGCCGGTGTATGCGGGCCCGGAAAGGCCATGCCTGGCTTCAGTCCCAGCCGGCGGAAGATCATGGCCGCGGGGCAGAACCCGGTGAATCCCGCCTGGGCCATGTTGAGCCCGGCGAAGGCCGTCAGCAGATACCAATAGGGACTGACCAGCGTGCCCAGCGCCAAGCTGGCGAGAACCATCAATCCGGCAAAGACGAAGACGGCTTTGTCGACGTTCATGCTCAACTCCTTTTACCACGTGTGGCCGAGGCGGCAGATGCCGGCCGTTTCCATCATCCCGTGCTGCCTGGCCGCCGCCGCCCTTGACTATATATACGTAACATCGTATATACGCAACTATGAAAATAAATACCGACCAAATGCACGCCTCCGCCGAACAGGCCGAGGAGCTGCTCAAGGCGATGGCCAACCGTCACCGCCTGATGATCCTGTGCCAGCTGATCAACCGCGAGCGATCAGTCGGCGAACTCGCAGAATACCTCAATCTCCGCGATTCAACGGTCTCCCAGCACCTCGCCCTGCTGCGGAAGGATGGTCTGGTGGCGACGCGGCGGGAGGGCCAGACCATTTGGTATGCCGTTGCCAGCGAGCCGGCGCGCAAGCTGGTTGAGACGCTTTATCAGACGTTCTGCGCCCCCGAGCCAATCTGCAATGCCACCAAAAGGAAGCCCGTGCGATGAGTCTCAAGAATCTTTCCCCCCGCGAGGTCGCCGATCTGCTGAACCAGAATGCGATTGTTCTGGTCGATGTGCGGGAGCGGAACGAATACGCGGCTGGACATATCAAAGGGGCGCATCTCGTTCCGCTATCCGCATTTAATATGCAATCGCTCCCAAGCACGGACGGTCGGCCTATGGTGCTGTACTGCCGGTCCGGCGGGCGTTCTGCCAAGGCCGTGTCGCTCTGTCAGCGGGCGGGCCTCACCATCGATAGCCATCTGCGGGGCGGGATCCTGGCTTGGGCCACCGCAGGTCTCCCCATCGAGAGATAAGCTCATGAACATCCTTGCCGGAATCTTGTCGGTCTTCGGCTTTGGGGCGCCGCATCAGCCACCGCCGCCGCCGCCGCAGACCTATCTGGTGCGTCCCGTCATGATCGCCGACGAAAAGGCCGTGTTCGCCAC
>JBJKRM010000323.1:0-5648 GCA_046704685.1 Rhizomicrobium sp. | reverse complement strand
ACGGCGTCTATGTCGGCACGATGCCCAAGAGCGTCATCATCTCGAACGCGCCGCTCGATTGGGAGGGCCAGCGCTGGACCATGCTGATGTTCCCGACCATTCCCAAGGACGCGATGACGCGCAGCATCACGCTGGCGCACGAGATGTTCCACCGCATCCAGCCGTCGCTGCATCTGATGGCCGCCGACTCGCTCAATCCGCAACTCGACACGGAAAAGGGCCGGATCTGGCTGCAGCTTGAATGGCGTGCGCTCGCGGCCGCGCTGATCGAGAGCGGCCCCGCGCAGACGCAGGCGATCCGCGATGCCCTCGCCTTCCGCGACCATCGCCACAGTCTGTTTCCGGGCTCCGAGAAAACCGAAGCCAGCCTCGAGATCGCCGAGGGCGTCCCGCAATACACAGGAATTGTGGCGGCAGAACCGGATGTCCATGCGGCGCGTTGGCGAGCGGCGGCGGATCTGGCGCATCCCAGAAGCGACGTCTCCTTTGTGCGCTATTTCGCGTATATTTCCGGCCCCGGTTACGGCCTGTTGCTCGACCAGCGGATGCCGGGCTGGCGCCACAAGCTGACGGTGCATTCCGACCTCGCCGAGATGCTGGGATCGACACTGCCGCCGCACGCCGCCGAATCCGCAGAAGCGCGTGCGCCCTTCTACGGCGCGTCCGCGATCCGTCTCACGGAGGCCGATCGTGCGGCAAGAGCCCGTATCACGAAAGCGCGATACCGCGCGCTGCTGGTCGACGGCCCCACCCTGATATTGCCGAAGCTGGAGCAATTCAGCTTCAATCCGAGCACGATCGTCTCGTTGGGCAAGAGCGGCAACGTCTATCCGACCTTCCATGCCGTTTCGAAATGGGGAACCTTGGATGTGAAGGGCGGCGTATTGGTGCCCAGCGATTTCAGCAGCGCCACCGTTCCCGCCCCCAAGGACACGAAGGGACCGTATCTGCGAGGCGCGGGGTGGACGCTCGATCTCGCGCCCGGCTGGACGGTGGCACCGGCATCGAAACCGGGACATTACGTGTTGAAGCACTGAAAGGCTCTGCGGCGTGGTCCGAAGATTGCCGACCTCCACGGCAATGCCGGCGCCGATCAGCTGAAGCAGGATGAATCGGCCACGCGGCGGTTTTGCTTTGGGCTGGTAGCCGGGTGCGGGATGGTTCGGGCGCCAAATCGCGCACCCGAAGCCGGTTCACGCCGACACCACCACGCGCCGGTCGCGCGGGCCATCCAGTTCCACCAGCACGATGCGCTGCCAGGTGCCCAGCACCAGCTCGCCGCCGTGGACGGGAACCGTGAGCGATGGGCCGATCAGCGATGCCAGGATGTGGTCCGGCATGTGCGAGGGATCATGGGGATGGCGGTAGGACAGATGCGGCACCATCTGCTCGAAGGCATCGAGATAATCCTGGTCGGTGCCGCCGGGATCGAGATCGGCGGTGGTGATGGCCGCGGTGGTGTGGGTGACGAAAACGGCGGCGATGCCGTTCGTCTTGCCGGCGCGCGACACGATGGCCTGGACGTGATCGGTGATGTCCACGATCTCGCGCTTGCGCCTGGTATGAACGACGAGTTCCTTCACCTGATCCATGGCGGCGGCAGTTCCCCTTTTTCTTGCGGCGGCCACCCTAACGCGTTTCGTCCCCATCTCCACCGCGCTTCGCGTTTGAATGCGGCGACCGTTGTCCATCACCGAATGACCCGCACCGCACCGGGTGGCTGGGCGGCAAGCAAAAGCCGTCCCCGACACCCAAACCAGCAGGCTGAACAGCGGCTTCCATGGTTAGCCAAGTATTAATGTTGCGCCGCTAGTGTCCCGCCGCAACAGACGGATCGCTTTGAACGCGCAGGCCTGGAAGCGAGCATGACGACCGGAACACGCCAATTCCCGCATGATACGGATTCAATCGACATATCGAAACCCGCACCATCTCAAGCACCCGGAGCAGCGCGGTCGAGCGTCGCCGCCGGGGGCAAGCGTTCCCATCTCGGCATGCTGATGGAATGTGCGATGCTCCGGCTTGCCGGCGGCCGTTTGTCGTTCGCCGAATATCTTCAATTGAAGCTGTTCGACGACGACGTCTACACGCGCACCGACAAGAAGGTCTTCGTCGGCGTGAAGGCCTTCCCCAAAATCTGGCGACAGGCGAACTTCCGCATCAACCAGATCGGCGTTGCCAAGAACAAGATCGCTTCGGCCATCTGGTTCGCCACCCATGGCCTTCCGGTCTTGCCGACGACCGCCCTGTTCCATGAAGGCGTCGGTCGGCCCGGTCCCTTTTTGCTGCGGAGCGACGACGAGTTGCGCGCGTTCCTGACGACCAGCGGGAACTACCCGCTGTTCGGAAAGCCCATCGACGGATATCAGAGCCTCGGATCGGCCAGTGTCGAGCGATATAACGCGACGCGTGACTGTCTCGTCGCAACCACAGGCCGCAGGATTTCGCTTGGCAGCTTCATGGAATACGTCAAGGCGCACGCCGCAGGCGGCTATCAATTCCAGCCGCGCATCAGTCCCCACGCAAACGTGCGCGCAATGTGCGGCGACCGCCTGGCGACGGTGCGCGTGTTGACCACCGTGACCAACGGCAGACCGCATATCCAGCGCGCGTGCTGGAAGATACCGACCGGCGACCATGCCGCCGACAATTTCTGGCGTCCCGGAAACCTGCTGGCGCAGCTGGACCTGGAGAGCGGGCGTGTGCTGCGCGTGATCGGCGGCGCCGGGACCGATTACGAAGAGATCACCCATCATCCCGACAGCGGGTTGTGCATCACCGGTACGGTTGTTCCGAACTGGCATGAGGTGACGCAGCTCGCGCTGGATGGCGCCAAGCTGCTGGAAGATTTGCCGCTGGTCGGATGGGATATCGCACCGGTCGATGCCGGGGCTGTCCTGGTGGAAGCCAACGCGACACCCGACTTCCGGCTTCATCAGATGGCCGACCGGCGGGGCATGCTCGACCCGGCTTTCTCGACTTTTCTAAAGCAACGACGGCGTGACGCCGCAAGCGCACGGCGTGCGATCAAACGGATGACCGCTTGACGGCGCGTTGATCCGGCCGCCCCGCGCTGTCTGCCATCCACAGCCGCCAGGATTCACGCCATCCCCGTCGCGAACGCCAGCGCCGCATTCTCGCTGGTCTGGCCCTCGTTGCTGGCCCAGGAGCCGGCGGCGCAGAGATCGAGGTAGCACTTGGCCGGCGGCGTGCCGCGGGCGATGACTTGCTTCAGCGGTTCGTCGGCGCCCTTCACATAGCGGTTGGGACCGCCGACCGCCCATCCCGGAATGGCGATGCCTTCGTCGCGATAGATCCAGTGCCAGGGATGCTCGACACGCAGCGTGCCATGGCCGGTGACGAAAGCGCGTCCCAAGGCGTTGTGGCCGAGCACGTAATCGAGCACGCGGGCACCACCGGCGCGATAGCGCGGCCCGGCTCCCAGCGCGTGGGCCATGAAGCAGGCATTGGCGGCATTGAGCGCATTTTCCACCGAGCCCCAGAAATACACCGCGCCGCGGCCGTTGCAGCCATAGGCGTCGGTTTGCGAGGCGGTGATGACCGCATCTGCGGCCGCCGCGATCTTCCGCATCGCCACATCGCGTGCCTTGCCCGTGGCGCCATGCGCCAGAGTGAAAGCGCCGAGGATCTGCGGCGTGATCCAGGATGACGGCACCACCTCATGCGCCGCGAATTCCGCCGCCGCCTCGTCGAGCAGTGCCGCATCGAGGCGCGCCATCTCGCCCAGCGCCCACAGCCGTTTCGCCGCAATGTCGCTGATGGCGTAATAGGGATCGTGGTTCGGCACATCGGGATTGGCCTCCAGCCATCGCCAGGCGGCGATGGCGGCCTTGCGGCAGCGCGCGGCATAGGCGGGATCATACGGCGTGAAGACGCGCGAGGCCTGCGCCATGGCGGCGGCGAACACCGCCGCATCCCAGCTTCCCGCCGGCTTGGCGTGGCGCGGTGTCTTGTCATCGGCCGGCAGCACGCCCCAGGGCAGCGCCGGCTCCGCGTCCACCTTGTGCAGCACGCTGCCGTCGGCGTTCTGCATCTTCGCCATCCAGTCGAGACCCCAGCGCGCCTCGGCCAGGATGTCGGGCAGTCCCGGCGTCGCCGGCACATCGAGAGCGATGGCGGCAATTTGCGGGCGCAGCTCCACCAGCCACATCATATGGCTGACCGACAGCGCCGCCATATGGACCCATTTGCCGAAATCGCCGGCGTTGTACCAGCCGCCGGAAAGATCGCGCGTCTCGCCGTTCACCTCCATCGCGGCATCGCCGAGATGGCCGGCGGCGTGGTGCACCCCGGTCACCGGATCGTTGATGGCGGTGTTGGCGCGGATGAGATGAAAGGCGCGCACCGCATCGCGGAACAATGGCTGCAACAGACCATCGCCGATGCCGAAAGGATGCGAGAGCTTGCCGTTCACGGCGATGCGATAGGTGCCGGGGGCGGTGAGTACGGAGAAATCGCCCACGCGCACGAACTCGCCGGCCGACGCCCTTTGGTCGATCGGCACGCCATTCAGCAGGCCGTGGAAGACCTCTCCGCCGTCGTGGCGCAGGATGGTGAAAGCGGCGGGAGCGGCCTGCGGACCGTCCACCGTCCAGACGAAATTCTTGGCCGCCGACGGCCGGAATCCGATCTGGTTGGTCTTGGGCAGATCGACGATCGGGTCGGCAGCCGTCTCAGCCCGGATGGGCCCCGCCAACGCCGCCGCCGTCAGTCCACCCAGCACGCTCCGCCGCGTCGGTCTCATCTGCGCCTCCGCCTCTTGTGTCGCGGTTCCGAAGTTCGCCAGAAGCCGATATCGAGAGGCGGCGAATGTTGGAACCAAAGGACCACTAGCAACTATATGATTCTAGTGGAGCTTTGGATTTGACATTCGCTCTCGGTGTTCGCGCCAAACAGGGGGGCGAATGCCAAATCCGCACCACGAGCGCCGGCATGATATCAGGAATCGAGAGCTTCTTCAGGCCGCGGCGGCTTTGTTGACCCGCTGACCGAGGCTGGTCCAGGCCTTCTGCGAGGCGGTATGGATGTCGCCCATCAGGCGCGGCACTTCGGCATCGTCCTTGGCCTGGCAGGCGCGCTCCAGCTGTTCGGCCAGCCGGAACACCCGCATGGCGCCGAAGGTGCCGGAATTGCTCTTGAGATCGTGGGATTCGCGCCGCAAGGCCTCGAAGTCCAGCCGCTCGGCTGCCGCCTCCATGCGCTGCAGGCTGGCCTTGGTGTTCGACAGATAGGCGAGCAGCATGCCGTTGTAGCGGTCGGGCGGCAGCACCTTGGCGAGGGCATCGAGCTTCTCGTCGTCGAGATCCGGAACGGACGGCCCGGCCTCCGCCACCTCCTCTTCCTCGCCCTCGTCTTCCAGCCACAACTCGGCCTGCGAGAAGCGCGAGATCACACTGAGAAAGGTGTCGGGATTAACCGGCTTGGAAATGAACTCGACCATGCCGGCCGCCAGGCACGCTTCCTTGTCCTCGCGCATGGCATTGGCGGTCATGGCGACGATCGGCGTTTTGGAGGCGGGCGGCGGCAGGTTGCGGATGACACGGGCGGCCTCCAGGCCGTTCATCCGCGGCATCTGCATGTCCCTCAGGATGACGTCAAAGAGCCCGTTTTTCGCCGCCTCCACGGCC
>JBJKRM010000322.1:0-9137 GCA_046704685.1 Rhizomicrobium sp. | reverse complement strand
GGTTGATGCACCACACTCTGGTGTCATGGCCCGCGAATGCGGGCTATCCAGTTGACACCTGCGTGGATCCGATAGTGTGACGGGTGCAATCCTCTGAACAGGCGAACAGACTTCACCTGGATGGTCCGCATTCGCGGGCCACGACAACCAAGGACATGCGCAAGCTTCAGAGGTTCACCACCGCAGTGCCCACCGCCCGATGACCGCTCCGATCGCGCCCATCAAGACGATGCCGGCCGTGTACCAGACGGCGACGAAGACCAGCGAGCTTTCGGGGCAGTGCAAGGCGTAGATCCAGGCTCCCGCGGCGCCCGCGAACAATCCCGCCGCTGCGCCGGCCAGCATCGGCCGCGTCGGCGCCAGGGCGCGCATCGCCCACATCACGCCGGCGAACACCGGCGCCGAGACGATCGCGATCAGCCAGGGGCAAACCTGCCAGGAACTGCCGAAGAACATCGCAGGATGCGCCGACGCCGGGGCGCCCAGCCATTGCGCGACGGCGATGAAAGCCAGAAGCGCGAAAGGCACGGCTTCGAACACCGCCTGGCGTCCGGCCGGCATGCCGGGGCGCGACATCCGCTCGAGGGTGATGAAGCCCAGGACGGCGAACAGAAGCGGATAGAAGAACTTCGCCCAGTACTGCCATTCGAAGATCGCCTGGGCGAAGTCGGGGCGGAAGCCGAGGGCGATGCCGGTGAAGGCCAGCGCCACCAGCGCGCCGACGGCCGATCCCTGCACCAGCCGGCGGGCGGCCGTGTGGCGTCCGACAGGAGCCGCTTGTTGCGATAGCCGTTGGATGAGGTCGTCGGTGCGCATCACGGCCCCTCCCCACCAATCAGCTTGGCCAGCGCCTTCAAGGCGCGATGCACGCCGACCTTGACCGCCGATTCCGACAGTCCGGTCCGCTCCGCCGTTTCGGCGGCCGAAAGCCCCTCGATCTTCATGGCGCGGATCAGGGCGCGTTTGTTCTCCGGCAGGTGTTGCAGCAGCCGTTCGATGTCGCGAGCGGCCTCCGCCGCCGTGGTGTTCTCCTCGGCCATGACGGTTTCGGCCACTTCCAGCGGCAGGGTGCGGCGGATGCCGCTGCGCCGGAAATGGTCGATCAGCTTGTAGCGCGCAATCGCGTGCAGCCAGACCGTGAAGGGCTGGGCGGTATCATAGGTCGCGCGCTTGGTATGGATGGCAATCAAGGTTTCCTGCACCAGATCTTCGGCATCCGCACTGCGCGGCAGCCGCCGCGCGTAATAGGTGCGCAGATGCGGGGTCAGCGCTGCCAGCAGCGCGTGATACGCCGCGGCGTCGCCGTCCATTGCGGCCACCATCAGCGCTTTCAGCCGCGCTTCCTGTTCCTGTTGGGAAGTTCGCATGCCCCGCCCGGAGTGTTACCGCGACACTGTAACCCAGCCGCGTCCGATCCCGAACTGATTGGCGACCATCACCTAGGAGAAATACGCATGAAGATCCTGTTGGCCGTTTCCGCTTTCGCCCTTTTGGCCGCCACCGCCTATGCCGGTGGTTCCATGTCGTCGGGGAAACCTGACGGCCACATGATGCATCACCACATGGCGCATCACCACGCGATGCGGAGCGGGGCGAAGCATGCCGGCGCCATGAGCGGGGGCATGATGCGCAGCGGAGCGATGAAACACGGCATGACAAAAAACGGCATGATGAGCGCCGGCATGATGCACCATGGCGGATCGATGCGGCACGCCAAGAGCGGCCACATGAACGCTGGTGCCATGAGCGGTGGCGGAATGCACAGCGCCAATGCGATGCCGCACAAGACGAAAATGGCTGGTCAAGGAACCGACGGGCAATGACCGGCCGGGCGGGCCGGTCCCTCCGGCCCGTCTATTTCAATGGGGGCGTTCCGGTCGTTCGTAGACCAGGGTCGGGCCGTCCCATACTTCGATCCGCTTGGCGTCGCGAGCCTTCATGGCGTGGGCCAGCACCTTGGCTTGAATATCATTTGCACATTCGAAGGCGATCTTCCCCTTCAGGGTGCCGTCCTCGTCCAGATAGCGGATGTCGTAGCTTGGCATCGGTGGTCTCGTTTACCAGCCCGCATCTGATATGGACCTCTCCGGCTGAAACACAAGGGCGAAACGTCTGCATTTCCATGACATTTTCGTTTTGAACATCGCGTGATGTGACGGAATATTGAAACGGCGCCCATGGCACACCATTTCTAAAGGAGCCGTTAGGAGGGCGTGCCGATGAGCGAGGTGCATCAGATCAGGGAACAGGATTCCGATCGCGTTCTGGCGATCGTGGCCCATGCGCTGTTTCTGGCGGGGATTCCGACCATGCATCTGGCGGCGATCGGCGCCGTGATCATCGCCTATGTGCAGCGTGACTCGGTGCGCGGCACCATGTGGGAATCCCATTTCGAGGCCATCATCACCACCTTCGGGACGGCGCTCGCTGCCCTGCTGGTGGGCATCGTGCTGTGCATCACCATCGTCGGCATCATCGCCGGTGTTCCCATCCTCATCGGCATGGTGATCTGGGTGCTTTACCGCACCATCCGCGGCTTGGTGCACGCCATCCAGGAACGGCCCTACTGAGGCGGCTCCTCGTTGTCGTCGCTGAGGCGGCGCAGCTGGGTCATGAGGTCGGGCGGCGGTGGCCGCCGCGGCCGGGCGAAGAAGAACCCGATGATGCCGAGCATCACGGTGAGCGCGAAGGTGTAGGGCACGATGCCGTAGACCAGGTCGCGGGCGATCGGCGCGTTGTGGAAGCTCATGCCCATCGAGGCGCCCCACAGGATGCAGCTGCCGATGCCGTCGGTGGACACCGGGCAGTTGTCATAGCGCGACAACAGCACCGCCAACATGGGCAGCACCGGTGCCAGAATGGGCAACAGCAGCATCGACAGCGTGCCAAGCAGCGGCCGGCAAGCGCGGAACGCGGCCAGGGTGGCGATGAGCGACAGACCGACCAGGAACAGCGTGCTGGTCGATATCGCCCAGCTCAGCATCAACGTGTCGCGCAGCCCGGCGCCCAGCGGAATGCCGTGGCAGACTTCGGGCCCCGGCGCGCATTGCGCGGCAAACGCCGTGGCGCGCACGATCCAGACCAGGACCGAAGGCCCCAGCAGGATCGCAACGCAGATCGCCCATGGCGTCAGTGATGCTCGTTTCGGGGTCTCACCCTCTTCCATGCCCGCATGTTAGGCGTTTTGCCCCCTGGGATGGCAATAATGCTTAAGGCATGCTTAACGGCGGTTCGCCTCAAGGCTGTGGCCCGCGGTTGGTCACACTTGCTCGTGTACAAGGCTGAGCCCGGCGGCGCCATTGAACTGTTGTGGCCCGGCGGACGTTGATAAGCGGAACAACCGAGGAAACGTCGATGATCCGAAAATTGGCCGCCGTTCTGGTGCTTACCGCGGTTCCCGCCATGGCGGCTCCCAGCTGCCTGAGAATGAACAACCTGTACAGCGGGAACGAAGCGGGCAATCACGCGGTGGTGCTGGAGAGCATCACGCACAGGAAGTTCAAGGTCGATTACAGCGGCTATTGCGGCAACCTGAAATACGTGATGTCGATCGGCGTGAAGTCGCAGTCGACGTCCGATCTGAGCTGCCTGCAGCGCGGCGACGTCCTGTTGACGCGCACCAACGACCACCGCTTCAGCTGCGTGGTGCAACGCGTCCGTCCCTACCGGCCGAAGACGCAAAGTCCCTGATCAGCCGTTCTTTTCGCGGGAAATGAACGCGCGGATCAGCTCGGCATTGCGGCCGGCGTCGCTGACGCCCCTGCGGCTCTTGGCACGGATGTCGACCAGCACGCCGACCGTGCCGGCGGGGCGCACCCGGATGACGATGTCCGATATTGTGCCGAACCAGAATGAGGCGCTGGTGGCTTCAATGCGGCCTTTCTTCTCGTCGAACGAGGCCACCTGCCAGCCTTCGGCGTGGACGGCGTTCAGGGCGCGCCAGAAATATTTCGCCACGAACTGCTTCTGGCGCGTGCGGTTGTCCATCGCCGGCAGCGTCTTGATGTCGGGATAGGCGTCCTTCTGGGCCACCGCCGTGGTCATCTTCTCGCCGTCATAGGTGATGACGACCGGCCCGTCATAGCGCGCGGAATTGGGGGCGCCTTTGCGCCATTTCAGCAGGGTGTGGAACTGCGGCGCGTTGCCGATGTCGGTGGAGATGTCGTGGATCGGCGGCAGGGTATAGACATGCCAGAGATAGTTGGCCGGAATGCCGACCAGGATGGTCGAGCCGATCAGCCCGATGGCGCCCCACAGCCGGCCCAGGCTGTTGTTCATCGCCAGGGCGCGCCAGATCCAGCCGATGCCGCAGACCAGACCCAGGACACCGAAGCCGATGCCGGGCGTCAGCAGCTTGGTGCCGAAGGCCAGATCCCAATGGTGCAGGCGCGTGCCGATGCAGGCGGTCAGCGCGATGACGGTGCCCAGGAAAAAGGCGGCAAACGAGATCTTGGCCAGAAGCGGCTGATGGCGCATCTGTCAGCCCTTCCGTGTGGTGGTCAACCAGGCAAATGATAGCCGGCGAAGCGCTCGCGCAGGGCGATCTTCTGGATTTTTCCCGTCGCAGAGTGCGGAATCGCATCTACAAACACGACATCGTCCGGCATCCACCACTTGGCAATCTTTCCCGTAAGATGGGTGAGTATATCCTGTTTGCCTGCGGATTGGCCCGGCTTGAGGACCACGATCAGCAGCGGCCGTTCGTCCCATTTGGGATGGCGCACGCCGATCACCGCCGCTTCGGCCACCGCCGGGTGGCTCATAGCAAGATTTTCAATCTCGATAGAAGATATCCACTCGCCGCCCGACTTGATCAGGTCCTTGGCCCGGTCGGTGATGGCCATGACGCCGTCGGCGTCGAGCGTGGCGATGTCACCGGTATCAAACCAGCCCTCCCGGTCGATCGCCTCGCGGTCCCGGAAATAGGATTTAATGACGGCCGGGCCCCGCACCTTGAGCCGGCCGGCGGTCTTGCCGTCGCGCGGCAATTCCCGGTCCTCGAAATCGACGATCTTCATCTCGACGGTGTAGGGCGGGCGGCCCTGCTTCAACTTGAAATCGAGCCGCCGTTCATAGGGCTCCTCGGCGTGTTTGGCCTTCAGCGTTCCTACCGTGCCGACCGGGCTGGTTTCGGTCATGCCCCAGGCGTGAAAGACCTCGATGCCGTATTTCTTCTCGAAGATCTCGATCAGGGCGCGCGGGCAGGCGGCGCCGCCGATCACCGCCCTTTTGAGATGCGGCAGCCGCATCCCGGTCTCTTCCCATGTGCGCAGCAGGCCGAGCCAGACGGTCGGCACCGCCGCCGTGATGGTGACCTTCTCGGCAATCAGCAGGCGGCATAGCGAGGGGCCGTCGAGCCTGGGGCCGGGCAGCACCAGCTTGGCGCCGGTCATGGCGGTGGCGAAGGGGATGGTCCAGCCATTGGCATGGAACATCGGCACCACGGGCAGCATGGCGTCGCTGCCGCTGATGCCCACCGCATCGGACGTGCACACCATCATGGTGTGCAGCACGTTGGAACGATGGCTGTAGAGCGCGCCCTTGGGATTGCCGGTGGTGCCGGAGGTGTAGCAGAGGCCGCAGGCGGTGTTCTCATCCAGCTGCGGCCAAGCGAAGTTGCCGTCGGCTTCGGCGATGAGATCCTCATAGGCGACGAGATTGGGCAAGGCGATGTCCGGAGTGCGATCGCCGAGCGCCACGAACAGCCGCACACTCTTCAACTGGGGCGCGATCTTGACCACCAGCTCGGCAAGCAGCGGGTCGAACAACAGGGCGCTGTCCTCGGCGTGGTTGGCGATCCAGGCGAGCTGATCGGGGAACAGCCGCGGATTGAGCGTGTGGTACACCGCGCCCATGCCCGCGATGGCATACCAGCTTTCGACATGGCGGGCCGAATTGAACGCCAGCGTGGCGATGCGGTCGCCATTGGCAAAGCCGCGCTTCTGCAGCGCCTGCGCCAGCCGCTTGGCGCGCCCGGCGATCGTGCTCCAGTTGCTGCGTTCGAGTCCCCCGTCCGGGGTGGCGCTCACCACCTCGCGATCGCCGTGGTAGCGGTCGGCATGGTCGATGATGTTGTGAACCAGCAACGGCCAGTCCTGCATCAAAGCGATCATTGGCGTCACTTCCTGAATGAGATTAGGGGGCATTCAAACTACCGTAAGTGCCGGGAATCCATAATAGATTAGTTCTAAAAAGCACCGAATAGCCAAGTAAATTAGGCAAGGAATAGTGGCATGACCTCGTGAATACCCTCAAAAAAAATACACTAACGGAATAGGGATTACGCTTGACCTTTACCATAGGGCATACGTAATCTTCCCTATCTGATTAATTGTCAGGGCTCGTGACCCAAGAGCTGAATGAAAGGCCAAACGCAGCCGGGCCCATAACCTGTGGAGCGATGGGAACCACAATGAACCGCACCTTTACGATACGACAGCTCACCAAGGAATTTTCGGTCACCGCGCGCACACTGCGCTTCTACGAGGATGAAGGACTGATTGCGCCCGAGCGGCGCGGCCAGACCCGCATCTATTCGGTGAAGGACAGGGCGCGGATCATCCTCATTCTGCGCGGCCGGCGACTGGGATTTTCGCTGGCCGAGATCCGCGAATACCTGGACATGTATGACCAGGACCTCAACGTCCGTCAGCTGCAGCATGCCCGCAAGAAGTTCGAAGAGCGCATCGTCGCCTTCGAAAAGCAGAAGGTCGACATCGATGTGGCGATCAGCGAGTTGAAGCGCAGCATCGTCGAGGTCGATCAGCACCTTGCCGAGCCCGCCGCTGGCGAGCCGGCCACCGAGGCCGTTGCAGCGGCCTGATCCTATGCCATTCACTCCGGGCCGGTGCTGTTCGCCGGTCCGGGGTGACGGCTTTTGCCCCTACGGGAAGTTCGTCTAAAATCCCCAGCCTTGGGCAGGGGAGTCATTTTCATGCGCTTCGGACTGATCGCGCTCGCGGCCCTGGCGCTGACATCCCTGGCCTGGGTGGCGCCGGCGTTCGGCGACGACAGCTCGGCCGCGCTCAAGGCGGGCGGCATCGTCTTCACCAAGAGCACGCCGGTGCGCATGGCGGCCGAAGACCTTTACGTCAGCCCGACGGCCGTCCGCATCCGCTTCGCATTCCACAATCCGGCCAGCCGCGACGTTGACACCATCGTCGCCTTCCCGCTGCCGGACATCTCCACCTTCGAATTCTGGAACAGCCCGATCGGCACCGTCACCGACGATCCCAAGAACTTCGTCGGCTTCAACGCGGTGGTGGACGGCAAAGCCGTCCCCTTCACCGTCGAGCAGCGCGCCTTCGTCGGCAAGCGCGATGTGACGGCGATCATCGCCGCCACCGGCGCGCCCATCAATCCGGTGGCCGGCGACGGTTACGTCAAGCTCGCCGCTCTGGCCAAGGACAAGAAGCAGGCGCTGGTCGCCGCCGGTCTGGCGCAAGACGACGGTGACGCCATCATCCCGCAATGGACGGTGCGCACGCGATTCTGGTGGAGGCAGCGGTTCCCGGCGGGCAAGACGGTGGTGATCGCGCACAGCTATCAGCCGATCACCGGCCAGTCCTTCCTGTCCGCAGCGTATCAGAAGCGCGCCGACAAATATAACGGCATCGACTACTGCTTCGACGCGCCGGCCTGGGCGAGGCTCGAGGCCATGAGCGGCACCAGCAAGGACACCGCCGGCTACATGATCGCCTATCAGACGGCCTACATCCTGAAGACGGCGGGCAACTGGCAGGGGCCGATCGGCCACTTCCACCTGACGCTCGACAAGCTGAGGCCGGACAACGTCATCAGCCTGTGCTGGGACGGCGCCTTGAAGAAGACCGGGCCGACCACTTTCGAGTTCAGCAAGGACAATTTCGCTCCGCGGCGCGATCTCAATCTCATCGTGCTGGAGAAGGCCCGGCCAATCGAATGAAAAATCCGGGCACAGCTCAAGCTGAAGAATTAGTCTTCGATCCGCTCGCGCCATGATTTGACGAGATCGCGCGTGCAGGCGAAGCGGCTCATGCCGCCATTCTCGATGCGCGCCCACAGTTCCGCCACCGCGGTGGGGGCCGCCGAGCGGCGCGCCTCCTCCACCGCCAGGGCGCGGCAGGGATCGACCTTGCCGTAAGCCAGATAGATGCCCGCAAAAAACGTCCCGAACAGCAGCAGCGCCAAGACGATGAGGTTGCGGATCATGGCGCCTCCGGAGCTGTCAGTAGGGGTGGCCGCCCGGATTGTTGTCCGGGATCGGTCCGGCGTTGGGTTGCGTCACCGAGTGCGTGCTGTTGGTGCGGCAGTTGTAGAAGCCGCTGGCCCAGCCGGCGCGATAGTGTTTGTCGGTCTTGTACTCTTGCTCGTCCCGGACTTGGTCGGCGCGATAATTGGTGTCCTGCATGGTGGCCGAGGCGCAGCCGTCGGAGTAGCCGTTGCGGAATCCCGGCGTCTTCTTGGCGGCGCGGTCGCGCGCACTGGGCATGACGATGCCGCAGCCGGCCAAGCTGATGACGGCGACGGCGACGAGGAGGGTGCGCGTGATCATGACGGGGACTCTATCAGGCCGGCAACGGCGGTAAAGTTACAGTTGGCAACGGAAGTTTGCCTTTGTGTCCCAGCCGGGCCGGCACGGCCGCTTTGTGACGACTCCGGCCGGCCTGTCCATCGACGCGTCGGATTCAAGGCGCGTTTGGCATGGCGAAACCGGGTGCCCCCCGGCCATCATCCGCTGTCGTCCGGCCGGTGCCTTCGGCTGGTTCGCATCGTTTCGGGAGCGCTGGCCGGCAGCAATCCGGCGTAGACTGGGTAAGTTGTCTTATAAGCATGCGACAACTCCTATGAAACAACTATCTGATATTACTAATATAAAAAGATTATAGCCGCAGTATGTCTATTCCCCCTAGCCTACCCCCTGACGATATATGACTATTATCCTGCAACGTGATTCAAGGGAAGAGGTTGGCATGGACAAGGCGGTATCGATCACCAGCGGGCTGCCGTCGGGCAGCGGTCCGGTGCTGCAGGCCCAGATCGCCGTCGCCGCGGTGATGGGCGTGCCGCTGGCCGCGTTGTGCAGTAACACGCGCGGCGACCCGCGGGCGTCCTTCGCCCGCCACGCCGCCATGTATCTCTGCCGCCAGGTGTTCGGC
>JBJKRM010000321.1:0-2784 GCA_046704685.1 Rhizomicrobium sp. | reverse complement strand
CGACGCTACCACGAACGCCGATCATTTCGACCTGTCCTTCGACGTGCGGAGCCCAAAACCATGACGGACGGCCCGCATTACCTCTTCGGCCGCAAGGCCGCGCTGGCTGGTCTAGGCATCGGCGTCTTTCTGGTCGTTCTACTTTTGGGGCTTCCGTTTGTTGCGACGTATTCCGCCCAAAAGGCGGAAATCAACGACAACCTCCAGCAACTGGCGCGCTTTCGCGCGGAGCAGAAGCTGCGTCCCGCTCTGGAAGCTCGGCTAAAGGCCTTGAAAAGCCGTGGCGCAACCTCTCCCGGCTATGTCACGGCAGAGAGTGCGGCGCTGGCTCAATCGGCGATCGAACGCGACATCAGAGGTATGGCCGAGGCCAACAAGGCCGAAATCCGTAGTACGCAGGCCGGTCAAACCGACAAGGTTGGGATCCTGGAAGCCGTCTCGGTCCAATACGACATGACCGTTCCCATGACCCATCTCAAGCCGCTGCTCTATGCGCTTGAAACCCATACCCCTTACCTCTTCATCGACCAGATCGATATTGCTGCGCCGGTTGCCTGGCAGGCTTCGACGTCGTCGACCGAACCGACGTTGCAACTGCATATGACTGTGCATGCCTATCGCTGGGGGCACAAATGACACTGCCCCGCCCCCTCGAAACCAGCGTCGCAGCGCTTTGCGCGGTTCTGTTCGGGCTCGTTCTCTATCAGAATTGGGCAGCGATGCCGGCCTTTGATCCGCCGCCAATGACATTGACGCCCAGGCCGGTGCACGAAGCTTCGGCTTATTTCGCGCCACCGTCCGAAGCAGCCTTCGATATCATTGATCAGCATCCGATTTTCTCTGCGACGCGCAAACCGGTGGAAGTGCCATCAAATGCATCGAGCGCAGCCGCTGTCGTCATCGCGCCACCGAACGCCACACTCGTCGGCATTATTGCAGATGATCAAACAAAGCTGGCTCTCGTCAAAAGTCCGGGGTTGCCCTTCTCCACAAGTCTTGGGATCGGGGCAATGCTCGACGGCTGGCAAGTGACAGAAATCACGAATGATCATGTAACACTACGGACAGGTGGGCGGCAATATGTTCTGACGCTCTATGGCACGAGCGATGCGACGCAAATGCAGGGGCCGATGCCCCAACAAACATCAAATGGTCCGGTCAGCCATCCGGTCCAGAACTCCACGAACCTACTGCCGGGTGGAAGCGGCCCGATTCAAAATCAGAACAACTAGAAGAGTGTGAGGGGAAATGTCATGACAAGAAGACTTGGCCGGGCGGCCGTGATGATGGTTCCTCTGGCGTGGTTGTTGGCGGCCTGCTCCCTCATGGAACCCTCCCAGCCCACGCCACAGCTTTCCGCCCGGCAGGCCGCAGCCCAGTCCTTGCAGCACACGCCGACACAACCGAGTGCCTTGCAGAAAGCTGGCGACAACCAGAAGGCGCCGCTCGAGCCCAAGGTGGAGATTTACCCTGGCAGCGGTAGTCTTCTGGGTGTCGTCTCCCAGCACCACGCCGAAGCGAAAACAGATAGCCAAGGCGACATCACACTTAACTTCGTGGCAGCAGACATCCGCGACGTCGCAAAGTCGATCCTGGGTGATTATCTAAAACTTAACTACGAGATCGCAGACAATGTCCGGGGCAAAATCACCATCCAGACCAGCAAGCCGTTAGCCCGTTCACAGGTCTTGCCGGCCCTGGAACAGGCACTACAACTCAATGGAATGGTGCTCGTGCACTCGGACAACCTGTACAAGGTCGTCCCGCTCGCCGACGCCAAGGGGGCGACAGGGCTCTTGGCGCCACGCGACTACCGCAAACCCGGTTATGGCATCGAGATCGTGCCCGTCCATTACATCGGCGCCGAAGAGATGCAGAAACTGCTGCAGCCGCTTGCACCGACGCAAGCCATCGTTCATGTCGATACCAAACGCAATATTTTGATTGTTGAAGGAACCGAAGAAGAGCGGCACATCATAGTCGATGACGTTGCGCTGTTCGATACGGACTGGCTGGCCGGCATGTCCTATGCGCTCTACACGCCGAACTACATCGACTCGCAGGAACTGACCAAGGAGCTGAAACAGATCCTGGGTGGCATGACCAGCCCGATCGCCACAGTGGTCTAACTGATCCCGATCAACCGGTTGAATACCGTCCTGGCAATCTCACCGCAGGAGCAATACCTGCAGCAGCTGAAAGCTTGGGTTCGCAGGCTCGACAAGCCAGGTGAAGGCAGCGATCGCAGATTGTTCGTGTATCAAGTTCAAAACGGTCGAGCGTCTGACCTAGCGGCGACCCTGACCAAGCTGATGAGCGGAAATGGTGGTTCAGGAGAAACTGCGGCTACCGATGTCTCCGGGCCGTCCCAAAACATGACGAATGGCCCGGCACATGCACCGTCATCGCGTTCTGTAGGAGGAACGCTATCCTTCCCAACCGGCGACGGCCACGACGTGTCGATCACGGCCGATGAGGTCAACAACGCCCTCGTGGTATTGGCTTCACCGCAGGAATACAGCGCCATCGAAGCCGCCTTGCGCAAGCTCGACACGCCGCCGTTGCAAGTTTACATCCAGGCCGCAATCGCCGAGGTGACGCTGACGAACAATCTGCAGTTTGGCGTGCAGTACTTCTATAATCCGGGCGGCGGCCATCAGATCACGCTTTCGGACACCAAAAGCGGCACGATCGGCGCGGCATTCCCCGGTTTTTCCTACGTCTTCACGCATGGAACAAACATCCAGTCGATACTTGATACGTTGTCGAGTATCACCCATGTGG
>JBJKRM010000320.1:0-3744 GCA_046704685.1 Rhizomicrobium sp. | reverse complement strand
TGATCGATCACCTGGCACACCGCTTCGGACGGCTCGGTCACAGAGAATTTTGCCTTGCGTGCCGTGAGGCTGGCGAAAGCCATGAGCAGGAACTGCAGGCCCGCCGCGTCGCATTCCGACACCTGGCTGAGATCGAACTTCGCGTCGCGCGCCTTCTCCAGCGCTGTGAGCATCTGGGGCTTGGCCTGCGCCAGTTCGCTGATGACGAGGTTGCCCTCTATCGCAATTTCGCTCACCGGACCTTTTCTGCTGTGACTGATCTTCATGTCGCACCTTCACGCACTAAGCCGCAGGATCTCGTCCGCCATCACCGACAGCGAGACGACATGCTCGGCAGCCCCCAGCCGGATCGCCTCCTTGGGCATGCCGAAGACGATGCAGCTCTCCTCGTCCTGGGCGATGGTATGCGCGCCGGCTTCGCGCATCTCGAGCAGGCCATGGGCCCCGTCGTCCCCCATGCCGGTCATGATCACGCCCAGGGCGTTGTTGCCGGCGTAGCGGGCCACCGAACGGAACAGCACGTCGACGGACGGGCGATGCCGCGAGACCAGCGGGCCGTCGCGTACCTCCACGAAATAACGGGCGCCACTACGCTTCAGCATGGTGTGCCGGTTGCCCGGTGCCACCAGGATTGTACCGCGCGAGACGGTGTCGTCGTGCCTGGCTTCCTTGACCGTGACGCGGCATTCCCGGTCGAGGCTGGCCGAAAAGGCGGCGGTGAATTTCTCCGGCATGTGCTGCACGATCACCATTCCCGGTGCGTCTGCCGGAAAGGCGATGAGCAGATCGCGCAGGGCCTGCGTGCCACCGGTCGAGGCGCCGATCGCCACCACCTTTTCGGTGGTCTGGACCATCGCCTGCTTTTTCGGCTTTGGCAGCATGACATCGGCACTGAGCTTCGCTTCGGCCCGGACCTTTGTCCGGGCCACCTTGTGCAGCCGGACCGATGCTGCGGCTTTCACCGCATCGCAGATCGTGATCTTGGATTCCTCCAGGAAGCTCTTGACGCCGACTTTCGGCTTGGTGATCAGCGAGACCGCGCCGGTTTCGAGCGCCCTGAGCGCACTGCTGCAGCCCTCGTCGGTCAGACTCGAACACATCACCACGGGAATAGGATGCTGAGTCATGATCTTCTCGAGGAAGGTCAGGCCGTCCATGCGCGGCATCTCGATGTCGAGAAGAATTACGTCGGGCTTTTCCCGCGCCATTTTCCCCGCTGCGCTGAAGGGATCGGAGGCGGCGCCCATCACCTCGATACCGGGATCCGATGACAGGATCTGCGCCAGCGACTGGCGCACCACGGCGGAGTCGTCCACGACCAGAACCCGGATCTTCTTCGTCATGACGCCCCCATGCTGTAGACGGTCGGGTAGGTTTGGGCGAAGCTGGAATCCAGATCGTTGAGGGTTTCGGAGTGGCCGATGAAGAAGTATCCACCGGGGCGCAGATTCTCCCCGAACCTTCTCACCACCGCGCCCCTGGTCTTGCGGTCGAAGTAGATCATCACATTGCGGCAGAAGACGATGTCGAACTCGGAGGGGATATCCCAGCGGCTTTCAAAGAGATTGAAACGGCCGAAACGGATGCGCTCGCGCAACTCCGGCACGATGCGGAAACGCCCTGCTTGGGGGCCGCAGCCCGACAGCGTGTATTTGCGGCGCAGCTCCAGCGGGATCGGTTTGCCCAGTTCCAGGGCGTAGATTCCCTGCCTGGCCGCCTGCAGCGCACGGGTGGAAAGATCGACGGCCAGGATCGTGAACTTGGATGGCGTGCCGTAGTACTCGGCCAGCACCATGGCCAGGGTATAAGGCTCCTCGCCCGTCGAGCAGCCGGCGCTCCAGATGTTGATGCTGCGATTGCCGAATGTCGGCAGGACGTTGGAGACGAGGTAATCGAAATGATGGCTCTCGCGGAAGAAGGCTGTCTTGTTGGTGGTGATCTCATCCACCATGGCCATGATTTCGATGTCCCGGTCCACCGACATCTGCAGGTAATCGAGATATTCCCGGAAGGACTCCAGACCGAGCCCGGTGACGCGCCGGTACAGGCGCGAGGAGATCATGGTTTTTTTGTTCGGGGACAACACGATCCCCGATTCCTTGTAGATGATGTCGATGAACTCGCGGGCGTCTTCGTCCGAGATCGAAAGCGCCAGCGGCCCCGGGGTCATCTGCGACAAGCCAGGGCTGTAGCGATTGATGCTGAGGCGTAACGCCGGACTGACCATCACCTTTCCATCCAAAAAAGAGCCCGGTCCGACCTGCCATGCCGGACCGAGCATCGTGCCTAAGCCGCCTCATGGCTGAGGGCTGCCGTGCGGGCGGCTTCGGCACTTGCCACCTGATCGACCGAGAGCACGCGATCGATGTTCAGGATGATGAAGAAGCCTTCTTCGCGCTTTCCCATGCCCTGGATGTAAGCCGTGTCGAGCCTGGTGCCCATCTTGGGCGGCGGATCGATCTGGCTTGGATTGACGTCGATCACTTCCTGGACCGAATCCGCCAGCATGCCGAGATGGAGGATCTCTCCCTCGAACTGCACTTCGGCGATGATCACGCAGGTGTCGACCGTCGTCTCGATGCTGGACATGCCCAGGATCAGGCGGAGGTCGACGACGGGAACCACGCTGCCGCGCAGGTTGATGACGCCCCTGAGATAGGCCGGCATGCGCGGCACGCTGGTGACATGCACATAATCGATCACCTCCCGCACCTTGACGATCTCGACGGCAAAGGTCTCCTCGCCGAGCGTGAAGGTGAGGTATTGATCGGTCTGGACAATATCGCTGAGTTGATCCATGGCCATTCTCCGCGTCAGTTGCGGATGAAATCGCTGTCAGCGACTTCTTCGTCCATGTTCATGGTCACGCCTTGGCTCCGGCCATTGGCGGCTGTCAGCTTCGGCACCTCGGCCTTCTTGCGGCCGCCCGCCTGCCGCATGGCGTGGTGCACTTGGGTCAGCTTGGCCACGTTCCGCGACTGCTCGCCATCGATGCGGAAGAACGAGGCGGCGGTCAGCAGCTGCTCGGCCTGCTCGGAGAGCATCTCGCTTGCCGACGACATCTCTTCCGTCGACACGCTGCTCTGCTGGATGACCTCGTCGAGCTGGTGAATGGCGGTCGTGACTTGGCCGATGCCGGACGATTGCTCGCTGCAGGACGCATTGATCTCCTCGACCAGCGAGGAGGTCTTCTGGATGCCGGGTACGATGTCGGACAACAGGCTGCCGGCCTTTTCGGAGACTTCGACGCTGGAGGTCGATACCGAGCTGATCTCCTTGGCCGCCGTCTGACTGCGTTCGGCCAGCTTGCGCACCTCGGCGGCCACCACCGCGAAGCCCTTGCCGTGCTCGCCGGCGCGCGCCGCTTCGATCGCGGCATTGAGGGCCAGCATGTTGGTCTGCCGGGCGATCTCCTCGATGATGCCGATCTTCTCGGCAATGCTCTTCATTGCCTTGACGGTATCGGCCACGGCCTGGCCGCCTTCCTCGCCGTCGCGGGACGACTTCTTGGCGATTGCTGCCGTCTGCTGGGCGTTGTCGGCATTCTGCTTGACCGCGCTCGACATCTCTTCCATGGAGCTCGAGATCTCCTGCACACTCGAAGCCTGCTCGGTGGCGCCCTGCGCCAGTTGCTGCGCCGAGGCGCTGACCTGCTCGCTCGATGAGGCGTCGCGCAGCGCGCCCACGCCGATCGAGATGGTCGAGATATCCAGCGCCGGGCGCGTGCCGAACTTGTGGAACTCG
>JBJKRM010000319.1:0-3409 GCA_046704685.1 Rhizomicrobium sp. | reverse complement strand
TATCGGGAAGCTGCAGGTCGAGCACGATGATGTCGTAGTCGTACAGCTTGCCGAGATCGACCCCCTCCTCACCCAGGTCTGTCGTATAGACGTTGAAGCCCTCCGACCGCAGCATCAGTTCGATGCTCCGAGCCATCGCGCTATCGTCTTCGATCAAGAGCACGCGCATTGTCAGACCCCTCTGGTCATGAAGCCGGTGAATCTGTTTCTACCGGACTGGTTAACCACTCGAAAGACGGTAAGCGGAAATGGTTAACATCCTCTTTTTGTCACATTGATGGCTTCATGGGATTCGAACGGGGCTTAATGAGCCTTCAGGAATGCCGCCCCCATCCCATTGATTCGATTTATTAACTTTACCTCCACTTAAGTGCTTCCAGGCAAGATACGCGTATCGGGCGTGCAGAAAGGTCGCGGATGCAGTCTTTGCGGGAAGAAATCGACGCCATTCCGTCCCTTCGGCGGTTTGGCCGCGTGGCGCGCATCGAGGGACTACTGGTTGAGGTTACCGGCGCCCAGGGCGCTATTAGTATGGGTGGGCAGCTCCGGCTCACCCCATCTACCGGCCCCACGATCCCCTGCGAGGTGGTTGGTTTTCGTGAGGGGCGGGCGCTGGCCATGCCACTCGGTGCCCTGGACGGAATGACGTTGGGCGCCCGCGCCGATTTTGAAGGTCGCAGCGCGTCAATTTATCCCTGCCAGGCGTGGCTGGGGCGCATCCTGGACGCTTTCGGCGAGCCTACGGACGGCAAGGGGCCGTTGCCGCAAGGCTCCGTCGCTTATCCCATCAAGGCCCAGCCGCCGGCCGCCCAGTCACGCAATCGTGTTGGCGGCAAGCTCGATCTTGGCGTGCGGGCCCTCAACGCCTTTGCCACCTGCTGCCAGGGGCAGCGCATGGGCATCTTCTCGGGCTCCGGCGTCGGCAAATCGACGCTGATGGCGATGCTGGCGCGCTATTCCAACGCGGACGCTATCGTGATCGGGCTGGTCGGCGAACGCGGCCGCGAGGTGAAGGAATTCGTCGAGGACGATCTGGGCGAAAGCGGCCTTACGCGCTCCGTTGTGGTGGCCGCGACCTCCGATGAGCCGCCGCTGGTTCGCCGCCAGGCCGCCTACACGGCGATGACCGTCGCCGAACAGCTGCGGGACCAGGGCTTGCATGTGCTGTTGTTGATGGACGCGGTCACGCGTTTCGCCATGGCACAGCGCGAAGTGGGATTGGCGGCTGGTGAGCCGCCCGCGTCGAAGGGCTACACGCCGACGGTGTTTGCCGAGCTGCCGCGCCTTCTGGAGCGCGCCGGTCCGGCCCAGGAAGGCTGCAACGGATCCATCACCGGCTTGTTTACGGTTCTGGTCGAAGGCGACGATCACAACGAACCGATTTCGGACGCCGTGCGCGGCATATTGGACGGTCATATCGTGCTCGACCGTGCCATTGCGGAACGCGGAAGGTTTCCGGCCATCAATATTCTGCGCTCGGTCAGCCGCACCATGCCGGGCTGCAACAGCGAAGATGAACAAGCTGTTGTCGCCCAGTCGCGCAAATCGATCGCCGTTTACGAAGATATGGCCGAATTGATCCGTCTTGGTGCATACAAATCCGGCACCCACCCGGAGGTCGATTCTGCGATCCAGTTGCATCCGCTTTTTGAAAGGTTTCTCACACAACGCAAAGACGAACGATCGACGTTAACCGAAGGGTATCAGGAGTTGGGCAAAATACTCGCGGGTGGGAAAGGGTAGGACGCCATGAAGAGACAGGACACCTTGCTCCGGCTGCGCCGATTTCGCGTTGACGAGTTGAAGCGGCGCATGGCGACCCTCGACGGCATGAAAGCCGATGTGGAGCGGAAGCTCGCCGATGTGGAAGACAGCGTGGCGCGCGAGCGTCAGCGCGCCGGTGACACCGATATCGGACGACTGGCCTTTCCCTCGTTCCTGAAGTCGATCGAAGTTCGCCGCGACAAGCTGGGCGAGACGCTCAAGGACATCGAGCGCGAGCGCGAGAGTTGCCAGAACGATTTGTCGGCCGCCTTCCAGGATTTGAAGAGCCTGGAGTTCGCCACCGAGCAGCAGGAAAAGCGGTTGGCAGAGATCGAAGCGCGCCGGGCCCAATCGCGGCTCGATGAGATGGCGCTGGTTCGCCATCTGCGCAAGCACGCGCTGCGCAGCGCGTAGAAGGCGAATAACGGCAGCAAACAGCGGATGGCGGGCGCGGCGCCTGCGACACTTGCTGATCGCTACTGCCTATTCGTTGCGCGCTCCATCCACTAGAATCCCTGCTTCGTATCCTGCGTGGGGGCGCTCATGTCGATATCGGAGCAGCTGTCGCCGTTGGTCGGACGCATAGTGTTCGGCTGGTTCTTCCTCTCGCAAGTGGCCGTCTATGGCGGTGACTGGGAGGGTACCGTCACCCTTATGACCTTCCGGGGCATCCCTGGAGCCCCGTTTGTTCTGGCGGTTGTGCTCTTGCTTCTGGTGATGGGCAGCCTGTCCCTGATCCTCGGCTTTCATGCGCGCTACGGCGCCCTGATCCTTTTCACTGTCACCATCCTGGCGGCGGTGATGATGCATGATTACTGGCGGATCGCCGATCCGGCGGCGCGAGCAGCGGATTTCCAACTCTTCGCCTGCCATGCAGCGATTGCTGGAGGTTTGCTGATGCTCATCGGCTTGGGGCCGGGACCGTTTGCGATCGACAACGCCGGATCAGGCTCGAAAAAGAAGTGACGGCGTGCGGCGGAATGCGCCGCACGGCCCTCACGCACTTGATCGGGCGATTAGCGGATGAAGGACCGGATAATGTTCACCAATGCGATCAAGATGCCAAACACCAGCGTATAGGCGAGCAACACCAGCATCCTGAGTTCGACGAAGGCGTGCCAGTCGCTCAGCGCCAATGTCTCAAGATTGTGTTCCTGGCCAACCACTGCGGCGATCGCAAACTTCACCAGCACGAAGGCCAGCAGCGCTACCAGCGTGATTGGCACGATCGAGCGCATGCTTTCCATCAAGAAGCCGGCGATGATGATGATCACCACAGCCGCACCAAGCGTATAGTAGTCGGCCGACGTCACGACGGCCTGAATGGCATGCCAGATTTCCATGAGCGCAGACATCGAAGTCCCCCTTAAGACGCGTACAAACCCACCCCGACAGGAAAGCGTTTCCCTTCCCGCCTGACTAACAAATATACACCTTTTGGGTAGGAATCGGCGAGAGTGCACCGAATCGGCACAAACCGCGGAGCTTTATAGTTAACAGATGGGCTCGGGTGGTTAACGAAGCGAGCCGGCGGCCCGAATACGCGGCGTGTTGGCGCCGAGCGGACCCGTCAGGGCACTGATTGCCGTCAGCGACGGGCTGCGCGGATAGGCCTGCCAAAGCGAGATCTGCCGCCGCAAACATT
>JBJKRM010000318.1:0-5947 GCA_046704685.1 Rhizomicrobium sp. | reverse complement strand
ATGACGTGTTTCATGGGCGATTCCAAAGGGAAGCGGGAAGGTTTTAGAGCAATATTCGAGGATTTTCCTCCCTCGTTTACGGGGGAGGTGGTCGCGGAGCGACCGGAGGGGGCGCCCCCCTCGCCGCCTGCGGCGCTGTCGGGCCACAAATAAGGTCCACTGGGCCTTTCGTTCCGGCCCTCCACCCCCGTGAACGGGGGGAGAAAGCTATCCGGCCAGCCGCATAAACCGCTCCACCGCAGCCAATTCGGCGGCGATGGTGCTGGCGCGCTCGATGGCTTCGGCGTCCTCGCCCCAGTGCTCGGCCTGATAGCGCTCGTCGAGCTGCGACAGGGCGAAGGCCTCATCGGCGGTGAGACGCCCCTCCGCCAGGGCGAGGGCCAGAACCAGCGAATGGAGGATGGTTGCGGCGTTGTGCAGCGCGGCCAAAGTGAACAGATCATGGCGTTCGACGGCCTGGCGCAAGGCGGCCGCGGTCTCTTCCGGCTGCGCAAAGTGGGTGATGCCGGATTGAATGGACAGGCGCGCGCCATACCGTTCCGCCGCCCAGTCGAGCAGCGGATCCCATTCCGCCGACTGGCGGGCGGCGAGATCCGCCGGCGCCGTGGCGCGGTAACACAGCAGGTCGTTGAGATAGGCCATGATCGCATCGACCACCTCGCGCGCCCGGCCGGGCACGCGATCGATCGCGGTGTTGGCGAGCTTGGTCAGCGGCATGGTGGCGGGGATGATCTCGTCGCCCTGGGCGCGCCACTCCTCGGCAATGGCTTCGGCGAGCGCCTGTGTCGGCACGGCGAGTGGGGCGCGCTTGGGGGTTTTGATGGCACGGCCGTCGAGAAGCACCGCGTGGCCGTTGTCTTCAATCGAAATCGATACCGTTTTGTAAAACCGCTTCATCGTTTCTGCTTACGGGGCTTGGCGGTGGATGGGGTGCGCGGCGGCGCATCCGGATCGAAGCCCAGCAAATCCCAGCTCTTGCGCATGTGATCCGGCAGCGGCGCAGTGACCTGCAAGCGGCCGCCATCGGGATGGGCGATGTCGATGGAGCGGGCGTGCAGATGCAGCTTGTCGGCAATGGCGCCCTTGCCTTTGGCATCTGCGCCGCCATATTTGAAATCACCGACGATCGGCGTGCCGATGGATGCCAGATGCACGCGGATCTGATGGGTGCGTCCGGTGACCGGCTTGGCCGCCACCCAAGCGAATTCGGCGCCCGCCTCACCCAACACTTCATAATCAGTGACCGCGCGCTTGGCCTCGTCGCTTTCGCTCACCGTCATGCGCTCGTCGCGGCCGTGCGGCCCATGCCCCCCCTCCTTGACCAGCGCCGCCTTGATGCTGCCGCGCTTCCTCTCCGGCACACCATGGGTGAGCGCCCAATAGATCTTGGAGGGGTCGCGCTGCTGCAGCGACTTGGCCAGCGCCGCGGCGGCGGGCACCGTGCGGGCGATCACCAGAACGCCGGAAGTGTCACGATCAAGACGGTGCACCAAGCGCGGCCGCTGGCGCCGTTCGAACATCAGCGAATCCAACATGCCATCGATGTGCTTGGTGAGCCCGGAACCACCCTGGGTGGCCAGCCCCGGCGGCTTGTTCAGCACGATCACCGATGAATCCATGTAGAGGACGTGGTCCTGCAGGCTGCCCTGGACGGGTGCCGGGCGGCGGGGCGGCTCGGCGAAACTGGCTTCGCTGACCTGCGGCGGCAGGCGCAGCATCTGGCCCTCCGCGAGGCGGTCGCCGGACTTGGCGCGCTTGCCGTCCAGCCGCACCTGACCGGTGCGCAAAAGCTTCTCCAACCGGCCATGGGTTAACGCCGGATAGTGCCGCTTGAACCAGCGGTCGAGGCGGATGCCGTCGTCGTCGCGCGCGATGCGGAGCTGTTGCATGGTTCAGTTGACGCTTGATGGCAGGCTCGCCTAGGTTCCGGCCGATGGGGATGGGGTCCCCCGAAACCGCGGCCGCTGATGACTCCTACCGTATGGACATGGAACGCCCGGCGCAACCGGGCGGGAGATCCTTATGCCTTTTTCGTTGTTCCTGATGGTCGCTTCGGGCGGCGCTCTCGGCACGGCGGCGCGCTATGTGATGTCAGGCGCCGTGGCCAACGCCTTCGGCGAGACATTTCCCTGGGGGACGCTGTTCGTCAACGTCACCGGCTCGTTCCTGATCGGATTCATCTTCACCCTGACGGCGCCGGACGGGCGGTTGTTTGTCTCGGGCCAGACCCGGCAGATGGTGATGACCGGCTTCTGCGGCGGCTACACCACGTTTTCGTCCTTTTCCCTGCAGACCCTCAACCTGATGCGCGACGGCGAATGGCTGGCGGCCGGCGGCAATATCCTGGGATCGGTGACCATGTGCATGATCGGCGTGTGGCTCGGATCGCTCGCCGCTGGTATGATCAACCAATTGAAGGGAGGATGACATGCAGCTACCCAAGGACGCGGTTCTGTTGCGCATCTTCTTCGGTGAGGCCGATCGCCATGACGGCAAGCCGCTGCACGAAGCCATTGTGACCAAGGCGCGCGAGTTGCAGATGGCGGGGGCCACGGTGCTGCGCGGGCCGATGGGGTTTGGTCATTCCAGCCGGTTGCACACCGCCAAGATCCTGCGCCTGTCCGAAGACCTGCCGCTGGTGATCGAGATCGTCGACAGCGAGGAGAAAATCGACACCTTCCTGCCGGTGCTCGACACCATGATGGGATCGGGACTCGTCACCATCGAGAAGGTGAAGGTGCTGCGCTACGGCGTCCAGACGATCTGAGGCGTCAAGCCGCGGCGTATGGAGCCTGCGCGAGATCGTTCGGCAGCCTTGAAACCTCACCAGCGATCTTGCCGGCCACGACGATTGTCTCGATGCGATTGTCCCAACGGTGCTGCGCCACGGCTTTAGCCTGCCCGGCGCGGGCCATCTCGAACAGCCGGCTCGGATCACTCGCCAGTTCACCAAGGCGCGCAAGTTCATCATCCAGCGCATTCCAGCGGAACAACGCGATCTCGCGTTTTTCCTGGAATGCTTCAGCGTAGAAGGTGCTGAAATCGGAGGCCACCGCAGCACCGGCCACCATCGCCGACAACGGACGCTCGTGGCTGCCCTGACTGAAATTGGCATTCAGATTGAGCACCAAGCGGCTGTTCTGCATCAACCGCACCGCTTCAGCCACGCTCACCGGACCGCGATAGTCGATGTTGTCGTATTTTCCGGCGATCTCGTCATAGTCCTTACCGACAACTGTGAGCGGCAGACCGGCGCGGGCCGCGGCCTGGAAGAAGGCATCACGCTGATGGGTGCGGATCCAATCCTGAATCTGGCCGGCGAGCATGCGCACGCCGATCACGTCCTCGCGCCGCAGGCCCGGAATGCCCTCGCCGTTCGGATCCAGCCCATGGGCCGAGAGAGACATATCGAGAGCTTTGAGCGGCGATACCCAGGAGGCGGAGGTCGCGATCTCCACGGCCGCCATGAACACGGTGCGCACCAAGGGCGGATAGGCCTGCCAAACCGTCTCGTTGGCGCGGTAATAGGAACCAGCGAACAGAATCGGGACCGAGCGCTGATCGACGAAGCTCTGCCACCGGCCCGGAAGCTGTTTGGGACTGCCGATGGCGCCGTGCGGACCGAAACCGACGAAGGCGAAGCGGTCCGGGCCCATCAGCTCGGTGATGACGCGCACATGCGTGGGATCGACCAGCAGGAGGGCCGTGCTCGGCGTGATCGCCATCAGCCGCCTCAAATCCTGCAGCGGATAATCGACAAGCTGCACCTCATGGGGTGCCTGGGTCAGCGCAATCATCGATCGGCCGTCGCTGCCGACGAAATTGCCGCCGAAATTGAACGAGAAGATGAGATCGAGCGGCCCGCTAGATGTCAGCCTTCCGGCCAGATCGTCGACGGTCACGCCTTGCATGGCTTCCAGATCGGCGATGGTCACGTCCCAGCCACGCCGCCGGAAGGCGGTGGCCAACTCGTCTATCATCAAACGCAGGACGCCGTACTGGCTCTGTCCCTTAAGAAGCGCGACTTTCACCCCATATCCCCGTTCTGGGAATTTTCCAGGATTATGCCGCAGCACTGCTGGCCAATTGGTTGAGAAAACGCGTTAATGCATGGTTATCGCATTCGAGAGAATTCGAAGCGAACAACGGCTTGACCGCCCCGTACTCGGGGCGGCCCCATGAAGACGTTGCGGGACGACGTCAGTCGAAGCCTTTGACCTGCACGAAGACCAGATCGATCTCGCTGCCGTGGCCATACGGCTTGATGGCGACGATGTGCTGATCGCTGTCCTTGCCCGCCTTGAACAGCAACGTGCCCGGTTTGGAATCGTTGTGGTCGCAAGTCAGCTTGTTCGAGCCGCTGCCCAGATGCCTTGAAGAGGCGTCCGGCCCACTGCAGTCCAGAATTGGACCGTATTTCGCAAGCGCCCGGCGATAGAACACCGCGATCCGGCCCGGCGCGTCATGCGATCCCAGTTTCATCACCGCAACCTTGAGCCCCGCGCTGCCGAGCAGCGCCCAGATATGCGCCGAGCCATTGTCATCCTTGTCGCTGTCTTTTTTCCATTGCCAGGACCCAGGATAGACCGGCAGGCCCACATCCCTGGGCGTCGCATGCTCGTTGGCACCGACGCTGAGATGCCAGCCCCCGTCCTTTCCGGCCTGTGCCGGAACTGCCGCCATGGCAAGCGCCCCAATAAACACTGCCGCTCCCAAAATGCCTGTCCGGGAATTACGTTTCACGAGTCCCCTCCTGATTTGTGCCCACCCTCCCAGCCCATTGGGGCCGAAACGCGACGACGGGCTGCGGTTGACATCCCTGTGATGCACGATGGACGCCTTTTGGATGCAGCCGTGAAGGATGCGCGCTTAGTAAATGGTCGGAATCGTTTGCAGGTCGATTTCCGCGTGCCGCTGTAACACGATGATTTTCCACTGCCTTCTTCTTTGGCACATGATTTGCGATCACGTCTTATTCGCACGACTAGCCACCCGGAGAGGTCTGATAATGACTCTCCGTTCGGTTTTACAACCTGTGTTCTGACGTCCAATGCAGCCACAGTTGAGAAATGGCGGCGCGCGCCCTACGCGCCGTCCTTCCTTGCCCGCAGCTTGGCCCAATATTCCAACCGCTTCTGCACCTCGCGTTCAAAGCCGGTGTCCTTGGGACGATAGTACTGCTCACGCGTCATGCCGTCCGGGAAGTAGTTCTGGCCGGAGAACCCCTCTTCGGCTTCGTGGTCGTACTGGTAGCCCGCACCGTAGCCGAGATTCTTCATCAGCTTGGTGGGCGCATTGAGGATGTGGGCCGGCGGTATCAGCGAGCCATGCTCCTGGGCGGCGCGTTTGACGGCGCCCAGCGCCTTGTAGACCGCATTCGACTTGGGCGCTGAGGCCAGATAGATGACGCATTGCGCCAGGGCGATTTCGCCTTCCGGGCTGCCGAGGAAGTCGTAGACGTCCTTGGCCGCCAGCGCCTGCACCACGGCCTGCGGATCGGCCAGTCCGATGTCCTCCACACTGGCGCGCACCAAGCGACGGGCGATGTATAGCGGCTGCTCGCCGCCGGCCAGCATGCGCGCCAGCCAGTAGAGCGCCGCATCGGGATCGGAGCCGCGGATCGATTTGTGCAGGGCGGAGATGAGGTTGTAATGCTCCTCGCGCGACTTGTCGTAGATCGGGGCGCGGCGCTGCACCGCTTCCACCAAGGCGGCGGGATCGAGCGGCTTGACGGTCTTCAGCGCCGCCACTTCCTCGGCGAGATTGAGCAGATAGCGGCCGTCGCCGTCGGCCATCGCCTTGATGCTGGCACGTGCGTCATCGGTCAGAGGCAGCCTCTCGCCATAGTGCTGCTCGGCGCGCGCCAGCAGGGTTTCGAGCGCGGCATCGTCGAGGCGGTGCAGCACCAGAACCTGCGCACGGGACAGCAGCGCGCCGTTCAGTTCGA
>JBJKRM010000317.1:0-3226 GCA_046704685.1 Rhizomicrobium sp. | reverse complement strand
CTCTTGATGAGCCGCAAGTCCTGGCCGAACGGGTGAAGACCCTGGATGCGCTTGGCGTCAGGGGCGTGGCGTTCCGGCGCGGCGGCGCCATTTCCGCGGTTGTTGAAGAGGCCAGCTTGCGCATCCGGGCTTTGCGGCAAGGCGGCTACAATGTCGTGCTCGACGACTGCGCGCCCACAAGCGGTGCGGTTCCCGGGCGTTGCCGGGGCGGGTTGGGTTCCTGTGTCATCACGGCGTCCGGCGATGTCAGAGCGTGCCACCGCTCGCCCATCGTTCTCGGCAACCTCTTGACCGACGACATCACAACGATCTGGTCTTCGTCAGACGCCGAGCGTCTCCGTTCGCCTATTCTCAAGGTCAAAGGCGGTCTGGCCGATTTGTACCGGTCCGGCTGTCCCTTTGACAGCGCCGGACATGGCTTTGGCGCCGAGGAAGCGGGGGAAGACGGGCCTGTCGTTCGGCTTGATCCCGAACTGGTGCCGGTGGCGCGCTACCGGATCCGCAGCGAGCCGTTCGGCGCGGTGTTGATCTGCGGCCGCGACTTCGTGCCGGTGTCGCACAGCGGCAAGCGCATTGCCGAGGCGATCGACGGGCAACGCTCGCTGCGCGCGCTTCAGCGCCGCTTCGGGCGGCGCGCCACGCTGCTTGCCTATGCCCTGTTCTGCGAGAAGATGCTGCGGTTCTCACGGGCCGCTGCGCCGGCCGCTCCGCCAGATGACATCGACGAGGAGGGCGATGCATGAGCGAGCCCGTCGTCGATTACAAGGCCGTGGTTGCCGCCGCACCCGACATCCATCGTTCGCGGCGCGGCAAGGAGGTGCTGCTGGTCGAGCCGGAGAGCGCCGGCTGGTGCATTCTCGACGAGGCGCAATGGACCGTGTTTCACCGCATCGAGACGCTGGCGCAGCCTCGGCGGCTCGGCGATATCGGCCACAGCGACCTGCTGACGAGGGACGCGTTCGACGATCTGGTTCGCATGCTGTACTACCGCAACCTGATTTCGCTGGACGGCTGCATTTATTTCGATCCGCAGCGGATGTGGGCGGTCCAGGAATATCCGCACTACTTCAACATCCACGTGACGGACGGCTGCAATCTCGCCTGCCGCTATTGCCGGGTCACTTCGCGCAAATCGGCGCCGATGATGAGCACTGAGACCTGCGCCCTGATCACCCGGCGGGTGATCGAGGAGATACCCTCGCATGCCGCCACCATCGGCTTCCATGGCGGCGAGCCGATGCTGAATCTCAACGCCATCGAAGCCGGCGTCAAAGCGGCGAACGAGGCCAAGGCGCGTCTCAACGGCACGGCGAAGGACAAGCCCGTCCGCTTCCTGATGCAATCCAACGGCACCATGCTGTCGGCCAAGACGGTGGCCGTGCTGCAGCGGCTGAAGGTGGGAGTCGGAGTCAGCATCGACGGACCGCCGGCGCTTCACGACGCGCAGCGCGTCTTCCACAACGGCCGGGGCACCTCGCATTTCCTGGCGCGCGGTCTGAAGGCGGCGGCCGCCGCCGATCTGAAGCTTGGTTATCTCTCCGTGGTGCATGAGCCGGAGCGCTATGTGGAGGTGCTCGACTATCTGGTGACGGAACTGGGCGCCACGTCGGTGCGACTTAATTACTCAATGCCGGAAGGCCGGGCCAAGGACGTCCTGGCTTTTCCGGACGAGCGGGGCGAGGCGTTCGCCCGGCACTGGCTGAAGATGGTCGACTACGCCGTGGAGCATCATCGCAAGAGCGGCGTCTGGCTCGACATTTGCGACCTTAACCTGTTCATCTTTCATCTGGTTTCCAAACAAAGGCCGCATATGTGCTACCGCTCGCCCTGCGGGCTGGGCAACTCCATCCTAGGTTTCAGCCATGATGGGCGCATCTACTTGTGCGATGAGGTGGTGGGCAACGAGGCCTTCTGCATCGGCGACATTCACGATCCGACCGATCTCGGCGCGCTGCTGGATAATTCCTCTGACCGGCGTAAAATGATGGACGCACGCCGTCTTGAGAATCTCGGTAAGTGTTCAAGCTGCGTGTGGCGCAGGTTTCACGGCAGCGGGTGTGCCAGCAAGACTTTCGCCCATTACGGCTGTGTCGAGAAAGACGACCCGATGTGCCGATTCTATCAGGTCGTTTTCGAGGAGCTGATGTGGCGGGTTTGGAAGAACCCGGATCTTGTCAAATTGAGCGGCCATTACGGCCGCAAGCTGGACCTCCATGGAGGTCTGCCGGTGGGTTGAGATTGTCTCTTTGGGGCTTAGGAGGGATGAGATGACAAGCCGCAAGTCTGGATTGGATAAAGTTTCCGCCGTGTTGCCGGTTCGGGCCGCGTCTCTGGCCAGGCCGGGATTGATGCTGCGTCTGGCGGGCGCGGCGTTGGCCATGCTGGCAACGGTTCCGTTCCTCAGCACACCGGCCAAGGCCGACCTGCAGCATTGGGCCAACACGCTTGGGGGTAGCAACAACGCCCTGCATCAGAAGACCGTCCTGCCGGGGCATTACCTGCAGATGGCCGGTCATACGGACGTGGCGCACAGCAACTCCACCCAGCATGGCGATCAAACCGATCCATGGGGCACGCATATCGATACGGACCCAGTCCACACCGACAGCGCGCACGTCAACACCACGACCAAGGACAACCGCTTTAGCTAACCGGTCCGCAGATAGCGCACGGCCTCGTCGCGTCCGAACAGGTAGAGCAGGACGCGCAAGGCTTCGCCGCGCTCACTCTTGAGATCGGGATCTCGCGACAGGATCAGTCCGGCATCGTCGCGCGCTACGGCCAGCAGTTCGCCATGGGCGGCGATGTCGGCCATGCGGAATTCGAGCTGGCCGCTCTGGCGTGTGCCGAGCAATTCGCCGGGGCCGCGCAGGCGCAAATCCTCTTCGGCAATGACGAAGCCGTCGTCGGTGTCGCGCAGGGTCTGCAGCCGCGCCTTGGCGGTTTCGCCGAGCGGCGGCTGGTAGATCAGAAGGCAGCTGGATTTTCCGGTGCCCCGGCCGACACGCCCGCGTAATTGGTGCAGTTGGGCGAGGCCGAAGCGTTCGGCATGCTCCACCACCATGATGGTGGCTTCGGGCACATCGACCCCCACTTCGATCACCGTGGTGGCGACCAAGACAGAGATTTCGCCGGCTTTGAACTTGGCCATCGCCGCATCGCGATCGGCGGGCTTCATCTTGCCGTGGACCAAGCCGACGGCGGGGCCAAGTGCCTGCTTCAGTTC
>JBJKRM010000316.1:0-2797 GCA_046704685.1 Rhizomicrobium sp. | reverse complement strand
TGGAACTGCGCATCCCGAAGCTCAGGAAAGGCAGCTACCTCCCGGGCTTTCTGGAGCCACGGCGGATGGCCGAGAAGGCGCTGACGGCGGTGATCCAGGAAGCCTATGTGCACGGCGTCTCCACCCGGTCGGTGGACGATCTGGTCAAGGCGATGGGCATGAGCGGCATCTCCAAGAGCCAGGTCAGCCGGCTGTGCGAGGAGATCGACGAGAAGGTCGCGGCCTTCCTGGGGCGCCCGCTGGAAGGCGACTGGCCGTACATCTGGATCGACGCCACCTACATCAAAACGCGCGAAAGCGGGCGTGTGGTGTCGCTTGCTGCCATCGTCGCGGTGGGCGTCAACAGCGATGGACGGCGCGAAGTTCTGGGCCTGGACATCGCCCCTTCCGAAGCCGAGCCGTTCTGGACCGAGTTCCTGCGCAAGCTGAGGCGGCGCGGCCTGCGCGGGGTCAAGCTCGTCGTCTCCGACAGCCACGAGGGCATCAAAGCTGCTGTCGCCAAGGTTTTACACGCGTCCTGGCAGCGCTGCCGCGTCCACTTCATGCGCAATGCGCTGGCCCATGCCGGGCGCCAGGGCCGGCGCGTGGTCTCGGCCTTCATCGGTACAGCCTTCGTCCAGGACGATGCCGAAGCCGCCAAAACCCAATGGCGTTCCGTCGCCGATCAGCTCCGGCCCAAGGTGCCGAAACTGGCGAACCTGATGGACGACGCCGAAGCCGACGTGCTGGCCTATATGACCTTCCCGAGAGAGCACCGCGCCAAGCTGCACTCGACCAACCCCATCGAACGGCTCAACGGCGAGATCAAGCGGCGCACTGAGGTGGTCGGCATCTTCCCCAACGAGGCCGCCATTGTGCGCCTGGTCGGGGCGCTGCTGCTCGAACAGAACGACGAATGGGCCGTTCAGCGCGGACGGTACATGACCCTGGAAACCATGGCGCCGTTGAGCGATGATCCCATCGTCAAGCTGCCCGCCGTGGCCGCCTGACATCCGGCCAATCCCGCCGGAGATCACGAGCGCCACGCGCTCCTACACCACGGCTCGGGACATGATCCCAGTTCATCCAAGAGATTGCGCAAAATCGCCAAGCGCACATGGCGTGCCATGCCAGGCACGGGAGGGCTCTGGATGAATTCTGAAGCGTGAATTTCCGTTCTAGTCGGTAGGCCATGGGCCGATTTAATAGTTCTTCGAAAGGCAAGCATTTGAGTGACAAAATCGCGCCAATGCGATTCGTGAATGACTAAACCAGAGAGCGCAAAATACGCTGTCGGCGTGTTCACTAGCCCTGTATCGCCGCTTTCATCGACATACATCAAGTACATCCGAATATCCCCTCTTTGCAGAGCGCCCTCTACAGTCCTTTGCCGTCGTCGTTGATCTCGTTGTCGGCCGCGTATTCGAATGGCTATTGGGGTGGCGTTTCCAGCCGCGGATAGAGTCTATCACGGTTTGCCTTGAAAACGTGCCAGTCGGCGCTTAGGCGCATGACTGCGACAACGGCACCAATATCCTCTCGCAACTGTCCCACACGCCGTGCAGGACGCGCGCGATACGCGGCGGCGATGCAGCGGCGTTGTAGACGAGGATATAGGGATATCCCGCTAGAACGAGAAAACGGATCGGCGCATCCGCATAGTCCGATCGCACAACGACGATATCGGGATGGGCTCCAATTCTGTTTGCTGCGGCCAGAACGGCATTTCTCAGCCCCCGCGCCGCGGTGGGATTATCCTTCGCGATCCAGCGCACCGCATCGCGTATGTCCCGGCGCGCCGGGGGCAGGAGGACTGCCGGTGGCATTACGCTTTGCCGTCGATGATGGCATCCAGTTCGGCCACGACTTCATCGATGGTAATGGTGCCTTCGCGCTCCGCTTCCGCTTCGGCTTCCGCGATCATCGCATCAAAGGCTTTGCGCCGCTCTTCGCGTTCCTGCAGCAGCCGGAGGCCGTCGCGCATCACCTCGCTGACATTGTTGTAGCGGCCCGACTCGACCAGGGAGCGCGCGAATTCTTCAAGCTGCGGCGTGAGATGGACGTTGGTCGACATTCGCTCGCTTGTATGTCAAGGTTTGACATACCCTATCTGGGTGCTAGCGCGCCAACAAGCCGCTAACATTATTGGCCGATGCCCGATGTCCTCTTCTATCACCTCGAACGCCGCACGCTGGATGATGCGCTGCCGCCGCTCATCGAGAAGACCCGCGAGCGCGGCTGGAAGGCGCTGATCCGCGTCGATTCCGCCGATCGCGCCGATGCCATCGACACCCGTCTGTGGACCTTCAACGACGGCTTTCTGCCGCATGCGCAGGCGGGCGATGGCGAAGCGGCGCGCCAGCCGGTGCTGATCACCACGGAGGAGGGCAATGCCAACGATGCCGAGGTCCTCTTTCTCATTGGCGGCGCTCCGGCGCCGGACTGGAATGCCACTGCCCTTAAGGCATTGACGCGAATCGTGTTGATGTTCGACGGTCGCGATCCCGGTGCGGTAGAAGAAGCACGCGGGGCCTGGAAGGCGGCCAAGGCCGCCGGTCACGCGGTCACCTATTGGAAGGAGAGCCCCAGCGGCAAATGGGAAAAGCAGGGTTGAAACACTGCGGTTCCATCGCCAGGTGAGGGGATAGGCATATGTTCTTCGGTTACAGTCTCACATACCTCCTCGACTCGCTTGGCTTGGCCTATCACTGCATCCGCACGGGGCGGCCGTGGTGGTGGCTGCTGGTCATCGGCTTTCTGGGACCGCTCGGCTGGATCGCTTATGGGATCTTCGCGGTGCTTCCCGACATGTTCGGCT
>JBJKRM010000315.1:0-4188 GCA_046704685.1 Rhizomicrobium sp. | reverse complement strand
TGGCGGTCTCTCCGCCCGGTCGTGACGCGAGCTGGGCCTGGGCTCTGCTTTTTGCCGGCGGACCGGCTGCGGATTTTCTGCTTGGCGCGCTGGCCTTCTATGCCGCCTATCGTGCCATGCCTGAGTCCACGCCGCGGACGTTGTACATAGTGGTGGGCGTGATTGCGTGTTGCTCCGCTCTTTTCAACTTGTTGTCCCGCGGCGGTTCCGACGGCAGCCAGATTCGCAATGTCCTGCGTTACCGCAACGGCGCTTGGCGCGGCCTGCGCGCCCGTCTTCTTGAGCAAACACTTGCCGGTGTGCGGGCGCGCGAGCTGCCAACACAGCTGATCGGCACAGTGCTCCGGGACTCGCTGTGGTCCGATAATCCGGATCTGCAGCTCACGGCCTACGCCTGGCATATTGACCGCGGCGATGTTTCATCGGCGCGCGCCGCCTTGTCGCGCGCTGTCCCCGATGAGCGCATTCGAGCTGAGCAGGCCTTTCTCTCCGCCTGGATCGACGGCGATGCGGCCACGGCACACGCGCTGCTGGCCCGCACGCATTCGTGGGCCATCCATGGACAGACCGGCTATTGGCGTGCAGAAGCCGCGATGGCAGCGGTTTCGCGCGATTCGGCTAGAGCCGGTGAAGCGATACGCAAGGGCCGTATTCTCTGCCGTGAGTGGCCCTACGCCACGACATTCGATAGCGAATGTTTTGATGCTATCGAACGCAAGCTTGGGGGGATGTCATGAAGACTACGATCGTCGGCATCTTGAACATCACGCAGGACTCGTTTTCCGACGGCGGCCGTTTCATCACCACCGATGCGGCGGTGGAACACGCCGCGAAGCTCGTGAAGGACGGCGCGCAGATTATCGATATCGGCGCCGCAGCCTCTAATCCCAAGGCCGAGCCGGTGCCGTCGGATGTGGAGATCGCGCGCCTTGCACCGGTGGTCGCCGCCTTGCAGCGCCAGGGTGTGCCTGTCTCCATCGACTCCTTCGCACCGGAGGTCCAGCGCTGGGCACTCGATCAGCAGGTTGCTTGTCTCAATGACATCCACGGTTTTCCCGAACCTTCCCTCTATCCCGCGCTGGCCAGAAGCGAGGCCAAGCTGATTGTCATGCATGCTGTGCAGGAACAGGGTCGCGCGACGGCCATCGACATAGCGCCGGGGGCCATCTTCAGCCGCGTCGTGGCGTTCTTTGAAACCCGCATCGCGGCGCTGGCGCGGGCAGGCGTCGAAGGGTCGCGGCTGATCCTTGACCCTGGGATGGGCCTGTTTTTGGGGCGGCGGTCTGAGGCTTCCTACGAGGTATTGCGGCGCATCCGGGAGCTCAAGCAAGCCTTCGGGCTGCCCGTCCTGATTTCGGTGTCCCGAAAATCGTTCTTGCGGGGCTCGCGCAGCCCGGCCGAAGCTGGTCCGGCCACCCTGGCGGCCGAACTTTTTGCGGTTTTCCGGGGAGCGGACTATATCCGGACCCACGATCCGGCAGGGTTGGCCGACGTCCTCGCGGGTTGGGCCGCTGCGTTAACCGGTAATGGAACGTCAAGTTAAGCAAGCGACACAGTCTGGTATTATCCAGCATTCCTTTCACAGGATATCGAGGGGCGATGACGCGCAAATTCTTCGGCACCGACGGCATCCGCGGTCAAGCCAACACCCATCCTATGACACCCGAAATCGCGATGAAGGTCGGCATGGCTGCCGGACGCATCTTCACGCGCGGCGATCAGCACAACCGGGTGGTGATCGGCAAGGACACCCGCCAATCGGGCTACATGGTGGAGAACGCCCTGGTCGCCGGCTTCACCTCGGTGGGCATGGACGTCTTCCAGTTCGGCCCCTTGCCCACTCCGGGTGTGGCCATGTTGACGCGCTCCTTGCGCGCCGATCTTGGCGTTATGATCTCGGCCTCGCACAACGTCTACACCGACAATGGCATCAAGCTGTTTGGTCCCGATGGCCAGAAGCTGTCCGATGCGCGGGAGCACCAGATCGAAGCCCTGATGATGAACGGTCTCGAGAAGGGCCTTGCGCCCGCGCCGAAGATCGGCCGCGCCAAGCGTATTGATGATGCCCAGGCGCGTTACATTGAACTCGTCAAGGGAACCTTTCCGCGCAACCTGCGTCTCGACGGTCTGCGCGTGGTGGTCGATTGCGCCAACGGTGCCTCCTACAAGGTGGCGCCCGCCGTTCTGTGGGAACTCGGTGCCGACATCGTTCCGATCGGCGTGGAGCCTAACGGCTCCAACATCAACCAGGAATGCGGCTCCACGGCGCCGGAAGCGATGTGCGACAAGGTGAAGGAAGTGCGCGCCGATTTTGGCCTGGCGCTGGACGGCGATGCCGATCGCGTGGTTCTGGCCGACGAGCACGGCCGCATTATCGATGGTGACCAGGTTTTGGCGTTGATTGCTGCCAGCTGGACCAAATCTGAAACCCTGCGCGGCGACGGGGTGGTCGGCACCGTGATGTCGAATGCCGGTTTGGAGCGTTACCTTGGATCCCTCGATCTCAAGCTGGCCCGCGCCACGGTCGGCGACCGCTATGTTATCGAGGAAATGAAGAAGGGCGGCTTTAACGTCGGCGGTGAGCAGTCCGGTCACATCGTGCTCAGCGATTTCTGCACCACGGGCGACGGTCTCATCGCCGCCCTGCAGGTGCTGGCCGCCGTCGCCCGCGAGGACAAGCCCGCCTCGCAGGCCTGCCATCTGTTCGAGCCTCTGCCGCAGGTACTGCAGAACGTCCGCTTCAAGAAGGGCGGCGCGCCGCTCGAAAACTCCGCGGTCAAGAAGCGCATTGAAGACTGCCGCGCCAAGCTAAACGGCAATGGCCGCATCCTGGTGCGCAAGTCCGGCACGGAGCCGGTGATTCGCATTATGGCCGAAGGCGACGACGAGAAGCTGATCCAGACTGTCGTCTCCGATATCGCAGCGGTGATCGAGGAAGCCGCGGCGTGAAGCCGGGAGCGTTTTCAGGAAAAGTGGGCACCGGTTTTCAGTCCGAAAACGCGACAAAGCCAAAACGTCTTCTGGTCATCGCGGGATCGGATTCGTCCGGCGGTGCCGGCATCCAGGCCGACATCAAGACTGCATCGGCCTTCGGTGTCTACGCTATGACGGCTATCACGGCCGTAACGGCCCAGAACACTCGGGGGGTCACTGCGGTCCATCCGGTTCCGCCTGACGTTGTGCGCCAGCAGATCATTGCCTGCCTTTCGGATATAGGTGTCGATGCGGTCAAGACCGGGATGCTGGCCAATGCCGCCATTGTGCGTGTGGTGTCCGACACGCTGAAGCATTTCGCCCGGGATATTCCCGTCGTCGTCGATCCCGTGATGGTGGCGACCAGCGGTGCGGCTTTGCTCAAGGCCGATGCCCAGAAGGCGGTAATCTCGCGTCTGATCCCGATGGCCACGCTGGTCACCCCCAATTTGCCAGAGGCTAGACGGTTGACCGGGGTGACACGTACAGACCGCAAGTCCATCCATACCGCAGCGGCAACACTGATGGCTATGGGGGCTAAGGCGGCGCTGATCAAGGGTGGTCATTCCACCAAGGCTACGCTCGATGACATTCTGGTGTGGGAGGGCGGCGAGGACGTTTATGGTTTCCCGCGCATCAAGACACGCCACACCCATGGCACCGGTTGCACCTTAGCCACAGCGATCGCCTGCGGGCTTGCCAAGGGCCTGCCGTTGCCAGTCGCCGTGGCCAAGGCACGCGAATATGTCCAGGCAGCGATCGCCACCGCACCCGGCTTTGGCAAAGGCCACGGGCCACTCAATCACGTGGTGAAATGGCAGGGCCGCCCCGTGCCAGGCAGCACAATGCTGACAGGCAAACACTGAAGCCTGCTGTTATCTATTACGAGCCCATGGCGGTTGAGCCGTTTGGCACGACCCGGGATATTCAATCGTTCCAAGTGCTTGCCACAAGTTCTGGGTCTTCCTGCGTGTGGCGCTCATTGGAGAGAAAGTCGTAGTAGCCGCAGCGTCCGGTGGGATAAGCACGGCAAATCGCCATGCGTGCCTTATAGACGCCGCAGCGCCGGTTCTTGGTGTCGAAGAAGCGGCAGATCTTGCCGAAATGCTCGTCGGCTTTGCGGCGGATCTTGTATTCGCCGTCCTTCTTGTCTTCGGGACGCCCCTTGGTGACGAATTTCCTCTCTGCCTCTTTGAAGCTGATGCCGAAATGATC
>JBJKRM010000314.1:0-5665 GCA_046704685.1 Rhizomicrobium sp. | reverse complement strand
GGCGGCCTTCATCCCGACAAAGGCTTTCTTGTCGACGCCTTTATAAATTTCGTCGTCGAAGAGCTTTAATTGGACGTACTCGTCCAACGACAGACGGCCGGCAGCGAACCGGAGCATCGCTGCTTCGGTCAGCATACCGAAATACGACCCCTTACCCGTCGCCGCTATTCGCGACAACGCCGCTTTCGACTCCGTGGAGTGCCCGTGTTTCGATATGTCGACTGCGTTTGCACCAAGCGAAGGTCGAAGTGTTCCGGCAGTCGCATTCATTTCGAGGTTTCCGGTCCAAACATATTACGCATTCGGAATGCGACCACACCGCTTTAATCTGACCGGACGCTGTTAACGGAGCCCTAATTACAAATTTATAAGGCGCCCAACGATGATCTTGCCGGAACGTAGCTGTTCCGAACGAGGCGGGTGAAAAGACGTATGACTTCGACCGTATGTTTCACACACCTTAGAGGCGAGGAACGACAACCGACTTCCATCTTCCGCGTCGGCTACGCCGCCGAGGTGGCGTCGGGATGCCCGCGCCGAAGACCGAGAGAGGTACTCTGGGTAAGCGCTGCTGACATTTCACTGTCTAGATTCGCGTATCGGATGCAAAGACCCACTTGTGGTTACACCGACAAGACCCCACCTAAGAAGGCACGGCACACGAGCCTATCATTGGTCCATAGACCTCAGGTCAGCTCACTGGCGCATCGGCGGACACAGACGCCGATCAGTCGGTGTTCTTGCTGCTGCCCGAGCAGCCTCCCAAGCAGGTGCCGTGACAGTTGTCCTCACAGGTGGAGGTGCAGCTATCGGCGCATTTTTTCCCGCAGGTCCCCGTGCACTCGCCGACACATCCGGCCATGCAGCTATCGGCGCGCGCCGGCGGCGACGCGACCAAGGCAAGTCCAAGCACGGCCAAAGCCGGAATGACCTTGGCGCCCGACAGGACGAAACGGCGGCGTTGTAGTCTGGTCTTGGCGGACGACTTCTTGCGCATAGGTGTAGCCCTCCATGGATAGACGCCGTACATGCATCCACCGATGTGCCCGCGGTCACTGGGACCGTCTGCACTTGTTCCCCCATCTCGCACGCTGGTGCGAGACGCTCAGTGTACACCGCGTCGCGGAATGATCAAAGCATCGCCTTTGCGAACTTCTCGCAAAGGCGGGCTCAGGACGGCGGGTCCAACCGGTCAACACAACACCGTTCATCGTTTATCGGTGGGCATTTCCAGACTTTGCTTCGACGGAGAAGCGCGGCCCGCACTCAATCCATTCTTGCGCCCTTCCAGCCATACCAAGCCACCACGGCGAAGCCGACGGCCGGCAACAGGAAGGCCGGCGGCATGCCGAAAGCATCGCCGATGGCGCCCATGGGATAGACCATCAACAGGCCGCCGCCGATGGTCATCACCATCAACGAGGAGGCGCGCTTGGTGTGCTCACCAAGATCGCGGATAGCCAGCGTGAAGATGGTCGGGAACATCGTGCCCATGAAGAAGAACACGGGAAGCAGCGCCAGGGTCGAGACCTCCTGGATGCCCGCCGCGGCCACCAGGCAGAAAATCACGTTTGCAACGCCATAGATGGCGAGCACGGTGCGCGGCGATATGACGGTGATCAGCGCCGTCGTGGCGAAGCGGCCGATCAGATAGGCGAGCACGCCGAGCGAGAACAGATAGTTGGCGTCGGCCGTCGACATGCCGTGCCAGGTCTCGGTCGCCTGGTTGAGGAAGAAGGCGTACACGCCGACCTGCGCGGCGATGTAGACCACCAGAGTGACGAAGCCGGAGACGAAGTGGCGCTGCTGGAGGAGCGGCTTGGCAGGCGCGTCGAGCGAACCGGCCGGCGCGTGGTCTTCCAACTTGATCTCCGGCAACCAGGCGCGCCCCATGAAAATGGCGAAGATCAAGACGGCAACGCCGATCGTCGCGTAGATCAGCTGTACCGACTGCTGGTCGCCGCCCAATGTCTTGGCGACATCCGGGTTGAACAGGGTGTTGGCGGCGATGATCGGCCCGAAGAACACACCCAAGGCGTTGAAGGACTGCGCCAGATTGAGCCGCTGGGTGGCATGCTCGGGCTTGCCCAACACGCTGACATAGGTGTCGGCCGCCGTCTCCAGCGCGCAGAGGCCGGAGGCAAGCACGAACATCGCCAACACGAAATAGGGAAAGGCGGCGATCTGGCCGGCGGGGACAAACAGGAAAGCGCCGAACGAGATGACGATCAGTCCGGTGACCAGTCCGAACTTATAGCCCTTGGCCCGCATCAACATGCCAGCCGGAAAGCTCCAGACGAGATAAGCACCGAAATAGGCGATCTGCAGCAAGGACGACTGCGCCTTGGTGACATGCAGGGTCTCCTGGAAGTGCTTGTTGAGCACATCGAGCAGACCGTAAGCCAAGCCCCAAATCACAAAGCAGCTGATGGCCAGCGCCAGCGGTCCGCGCAAGGACTTCGCCGGCTGATGGCCGGTACCGATTTCAATCGCCACGTCTCTTCCCCGTTGTTTCTTGTCGTTTCGTCGAGCTTAGGAGCTTCGCGGCACGGACAGAAGCGCTGAAAGCCGCATCATCGCCGCGGGCCCGAAAAAAAGACCGGCACGGAGACCCGTGCCGGCTGAGCAGTGGAAGGGAAAGGTGCGGAAGACATTGAACGCTCTTCCGCACCCATTCGTCAGTTCGTCTTCGCCGTCAGATTGAAGAAGAAGGTCTGACCGAACGCATCATAAGTGGCCGGCCAGGTGTTACCGTAGTTCTGCGAACCCGGCACCGGCGGCTTGATGTCGAAGATGTTGTTGACGCCGCCGCTGAAGGTCAGGTTCTCGGTGATGTCGTAGCTCGCCGACAAATCAAAGTAGTGATAGTTCGGGATGACCGGGTTGGTCATCTGGTCGAGCGAATAGCCCCAATAGAAGTGCCTGTCGTCGGTCACCGAGGAGAGGAACCTCCACCGCAGATCGACCGTCAGAGGGCCGTCGTTGTAGTAGATGTTGGTCACGCCCTTCCACATCGGTTGCGGCTCGAGGCAGTTGGGCCCGAACTTGCCGACGCAATTGCGGATCGTGGCACCGGGCGTGTCTTGCGCCTGGCTGCTTTCCGCCGCCACCGTCCATTGCGTATCGACCGTGATCGTGCTGTCGCCGGTGAGCAGGCTGTAGCCCGGATCGAAGATGTAGTTGGCACCGAAATCGACGCCCATGGACTTCAAGAACAGCGCGTTCACGTTGCCGAGGTTGACATAGTACGGCGCCGTGATCGTGCCCGTCGCATCGCGGTGGATGACCGCGCAGGACGGAATGGTCGGATCGGTATTGGTGGAGCCATAACAGGCGTCCAGCACACCCTGGACGTTGCCGCCGAAGGTGCTGATCGCGCCCTTCACATCGATGCTGTACCAGTCGATGCTGGCCCGCAGACCCGGGATGAAGTGCGGCGTGAACACCGCCCCGAGGGTGATGGTGTCGGACTTTTCGGCATTGAGGTTCGGATTGCCGCCGGTCGTGTATCCGACAAGCTTGGAAACATCCTGAACCGTATTCGTCCAAACGTTGGCCGCCGGCACGCCGGTCGCTTCGCACAACGTCCTGAGCGCCGCGGTCTGCTGCCCAACCGGCTCCTGGCCACCGCAGGGATCGGTGGTGTTGGAGTTGAAGTTCAGCGCCGAGCCGCCATACAGCTCGCCCACATTGGGCGCACGGATGGCGCGCTGGAACTGACCGCGGAAGGCGACATCGTCGATCACCTTCCAGTCGCCGCCTGCCGAATAGGTCCAGACGCAGCCGACGCCGGAAAGGTCGTAGCACGAATTGCGGAACGCGGCGTTGGCGACGAAGCTCTTGATCATCGGCAGGTCTTTGACGATCGGGATACGCACTTCGCCGAAGATTTCCTTCACCGACTCGTTGCCCTTGGTCGGGTAGCTGTAGTTGAAGCCCGTCGGCTCACCGGTCGCCAGATACTGGTCCGGAATGTATTGCGCCGAGGAGAAACGCCACTCCAGGCCGGCACTGAACTGCAAGGGGCCTGCCGGCAGTTCAAACGCCGTACCGCTGATCGAACCGACGGCGCCCGCCTGCTCGGCCTTCGTCGTGTACTGATCGGTGATGCTCACGTCCTTGACGCAGGCCGCCGACATCCGCGGACCGAACACGTCGCAGGTGCCGTTCAGGATCCCGTCCTGGATCGCGCTGCGCGAACCGACACCGCTGAGCCAGTTGCTGTCGATGGTGCGGGCATAGTCGTAATAGATGTCGTAGTGCAGATCTTTCAGATAGGTGTCGCTGACATCCGGAAGCTTGCCCTTGAAGCCGCCCGCAAAGCGCCAGGCGACGCGGTTGTCCTCGTCATTGCGGTTGCCGAGCTCAACCCAGCGCCGGTTGAGCTTGAGGATCGCCAGTCCGTCACCGGGGGTCGTGCTATAGGTCTTGGAACCCCAAACGAAGGAGGCCGGGCCGGTCTCGAGCTGGTCCAGCCGCGTCAGCACGGACTGCATCGCCGGGCTGAAGAACGGGCTGTTGGTGGGGACCAGAACCGACGCGCCGCCGGTGTTGGACGGCGTCAGCTGCACGCCGACATTGTTGTTCGAGAAATGCATCTGCGCATAAGCGGTGATGTATGGCGTGATGTCATAATGCGCGAACGCATTGATCATCCACCGCTCTTGCGGGATCTGCATGTAGTTCTGGGATGTCAGGTTATAGCGGTCTGCCGGATCCTGCCAATCCCGCACCTGACCGGAATTGTCGAAGGTGAACGTGGCCCCCGGCGTCAGGCCGGCGGCCGTCTCGAGACTCGCAAGTGTGGCGTCCGCTCCGTTGTAGGCATAACCGAAGCTGCCCGCGGGAGTCGAAGAACTGCCGCCCTGGGTGAAGCCCATGACACCGCCGGAAGCGGCGCAGTTCGCCGCACTGGCGCCATTGGCGACACCGACACCGCGCGGCTTATAGGAAGACGTCGTGACGCAGGCTTCGTTCAAGGGCACGGAGGCATAGCCGACCTGATACTGGTGGATGCCGCCGCGGTTGAGGTAATCCATCGACACGACCACGTTGCCGCGGTCGTGATCGAAGTTGGAACCCACCGTCAGGTCGAAATTGTACTGAGGCGTCGTGGTCGCGCTGTCGAACCGAACGTGCGAGTCAAGTTCCGCCCCGGTGAAGTCCTGCTTCAAGATGAAGTTGATGACGCCAGCGATGGCATCAGAGCCGTACACCGCCGAAGAACCACCCGTCACGACTTCCGTGCGCTGGATCAGCGCCGTGGGGATCGTGTTCAAGTCGGTCATCAGGCTGGTGCCGCTGATGGTCCAGCGGCGGCCATCGACCAGCACCAATGTGCGCGGCGTGTTGCTTCCGCTGTTGAGATTGCGAAGGTTGGCATAGGCCGCGCCGCTGTTGCCGTTCGCCTGTTGCGTGTTCGAACTCGGGCCGCCATTGGTGGCGCCGGTGAACTGCGGCGATTGGTTCAGCAGACTCTCGATGTTCACCGTTCCGGTTAACTGAATCTGTTGAGCGCTGATGACCGAAACCGGCGTCGGCGCATCGAAGGTACTGTTGACCGCAATGCGCGAACCGGTAACCACGACGGTTTCGAGCGTTTGCGAATCCTGCGCGAACGCTGTCGTGGCAACCAGCATTGCACCAGCCACCGCAAGCCCCGTGC
>JBJKRM010000313.1:0-4268 GCA_046704685.1 Rhizomicrobium sp. | reverse complement strand
CACCTGTGGCGGGCGTCCCGGCAGCCGCGGGCACGAATACCAGGATGCGCGCCAGTACGCGGCCTGGGGAGTCGACTATCTGAAATACGATTGGTGCAGCACCGGCACCCAGAACGCGCCGGCGTCCTATCTGACAATGAGCCGGGCGCTGCAGGCGACCGGCCGCCCGATCGTCTTCAGCATCTGCGAATGGGACAACTCATCGCCCTGGCTGTGGGCCAAGAACATCGGCAACCTCTGGCGTACCACGGGCGACATCTCCGATCGTTGGGACGGCATGGATCCCAACGGCTACAGCATGGGTGTGATGCGGATCCTCGACATGCAGGTCGGGCTCGCGCCCTATGCCGGTCCGGGGCACTGGAACGACCCGGACATGCTGGAGGTCGGCAATGGCGGCATGACCGACAGCGAATACCGCGCGCATTTCAGTCTTTGGGCGATCCTCGCCGCGCCGCTGATTGCCGGCAATGATCTGTCCGACATGAGTGCGCAAACCCGCGCCATCTTGATGAACAAGGACGTGATCGCGGTGGACCAGGATCCCCTTGGGGTCGAGGGCAGTCGAGTCGCCAAGGATGGCGATGCCGAGGTCTGGGCTCGTCCGTTGAAGGGCGGCGGACGCGCGGTCGTGCTGCTCAATCGTGGCGCCAGCCCGCGCAAGATTTCGGTGACGTGGGAGGAGTTGCACTACCCGTCATCGCTGAAAGCGGCGGTGCGTGACCTCTGGCAGCATAAGGATCTGGCTCCTGCGCGAGGCGAAACGAGCGCTATGGTGCCCGGTCACGCGGTTGTGATGTTGACGATCCGTCCCTGATCGGTTGCCGCACGCTTGCTGGCAAATACGATTTCAGACCCAAATGACGCCATTTTGTGGTAGTATGGAGGTGCGTTCCATCACTGGGAGTGCCGTCGCGCCCGTCAGTACGACACACTTTCGACATACGGCCCTTGACAATTCTTTGTCGGGAGCACGGATCGGAGGGCAAGATGCGTGGAGCTATCCAGGCCGACAGGCTGTCACGCAGACGAGTCTTGGGATATGGAGCGGCAGCTGCCGCCCTCGCTCCGCAGTTCGCTTCGGCCCAAAACGCCCCTCTGCCGCAGACCGGTTCGCCGCCAGGCCAAACCGACAGTATCGCCGCCACCAGCGACGCCGCCAGGCATCTGACCATTCCGGTGATGATCGGCGGCAAGGGGCCGTTCCATTTCGTGGTCGACACGGGCGCGGATCGCTCGGTGATCGCCGATGATGTTGCGGTGCGGCTCGGTCTGATCCGCGGCCATGACGTCACCGTTCAAGGGGTCGTGCGCGCCTTGAGCTCGCGGCTGGTTGCAGTCGCCGATCTCACCTTCGGCAACATCACCCGGCGCAATCTGCAAATGCCGATCCTGCCGCGCTCCCTGATGGGGGCTGACGGCTATCTCGGTCTCGATGCGGTGGACGGTTCGCGCGTCACGCTCGATTTCCAGGACCATCTGCTGGAGATTTCGACGGCGCACCGGTACAGCGCCTTCCGGGTCCGGCGTCCGACCGAGGCTTATGTGCCCGTGCGCGGCAATATGGGGCATCTGCGCTCGATGAACTGCCGCGTCGACGGCGTCAGTGCGACCTGCTTCCTCGACACCGGCGCCGAGATCTCGGTGGGCAATACCTGGCTGTTCAACGCCCTCATTGCGGACAATCCCGATTACAAGGTGTTCGGCACGGTGCCGATCACCGGCATCACCGGTGGCATGATGATGGGAAAGGTGGTCCGCATCCATCGCATCCGCCTGCACTCGGTGACCTTCACGGATGCGGTGGTGGCGATCGCCGACATGCCGATCTTCGATGTTTGGGGGCTGACGCGGGAGTCGTCCTTGTTGATCGGCATGAACTTCCTGCGGCAGTTCGCCAGGGTGTCGATCGACTATGGCATGAAGGAGATCCGCTTCGATCTGGCCAGCATCATGATCGCGCGCCGGGGATGAGCGTCGGCTACCACCACACCCAATAGAACCCGGCCAGGATCACCACGATCACGACAGAGGCGAGGTTGTAGATCAGGTCGGTGGAGTAATCGATGCCACTGACGTCGATCGCCGAGGCTGTCGCCTTCTGCCGCGTTGCCAGCGAGCCGCCGATCAGCAGGGCGAGGCAGACGAGGAAGACGTATCCCATGCGGTGCATGAACGGCATCGCGGGCAGGAAAATGGCGAACCAGGCCGAAACCACCACAGAGCCCCAGGCCGCCAGGAGCGCACCGGTCTCGTTCGCCTTGGACCACAGGATGCCGAGCACGAAGATCACCGCAATGCCCGGCGAGAAGAAGCCGTTGTAGTCCTGGATGTACTGGAACGCCTGGTCGAAATGTCCCAGCAGCGGCGTCGAAAGCGCCATGCCGATGAGCAGGGCGACGATGGCGGCGAAGCGTCCGACAATGATCAGCAGCCGTTCGCTGGCGTGGACATAGAGCACTTGCACGACGTCTTTGGTGAAGATCGTCGCGATCGAGCTCAGCGTGGACCCCATGGAGGAGATGATGGCCGCCACCAGGGCCACGAAGACGAAGCCGAGCAGGCCGTGCGGCAGCAGCGTCATCAGTGTGGGGTAGGCCTCGTCGGGCCGTCCCAGATACGGCAGGAGATAGGCGGCGGCCAGCCCCGGCAGCACCACCAGCGCCGGCATCAGCAGTTTCAGGAACGCCGCCAGCACCACGCCTTTCTGGGCTTCGCGGATGCTGCGTGAAGCCAGCGCGGCCTGCACGATGAACTGGTTGAATCCCCAATAGGCGAACTGGATCACCCAGATCGCCCCGAACAGCGCGGCCAGTCCAGGCAGGTATTTGTAATAGGGGCTGTCGGGCCCCAGGATCATGTGGAAGTGTTCCGGCAGCCGCGCCGACAGCGCGTAGAACCCGGCATAGAGCCCGTCGAGGCCGCCGCCGGCGCCCACGTCGCCGGCGATCTTCTCGAGCGCGAAATAGGACATCACCAGCCCGCCGAGCACCAGCAGCGCCACTTGCACCACGTCGATCAGGCGGTTGCTGCGCAGGCCGACGTAAAGCGCGTAATTGCCGGCCACCAGGCCCAGCAGGATGACGCTGATCAGCTTGGGCAGCCCGGTCACCACATGCACGGCGGTGGCCCCGAGCCACAGGATCGCCGTCAGGGCGACCAGCGTGTAGAGGCAGATCCAGAACAGCGCCATCGTCACTTGGGTCTTGGCGCCGTATCGCAGCCTGAGGAACTGCGGCATGGTCGAGATCTGGTTCTTGAGGAACACCGGCAGGAAGTACTTGCCGATCACCACCAGGGCGAAGGCGGCCAGCCATTCATAGGCCGCGATGCCGATGCCGAGCGCATAGGCCGATCCGGACATGCCGATGATCTGTTCGGCCGAGATGTTCGCGGCGATCAGCGAGGCGCCGATCATCCACCACGTCAGGGCACGCCGTTTGGCGGGGTGTTCATCATCATTGCGGCCGCGGTACTTCTGCCAGAAGTGCGCCACTGCCAGCACGAACACGGCATAGCCGATGATGATGACGATATCGAACAGAGTCAGCCGCATGGCGGAATGCCCCCGGACCGGCCATCGCGAATCGCCGTATTGCTAGCGTTACCAACTGTGGTCCGTTTTCGCAAAGTTATCCGTCCCCGCATTACAAGTGTGCCACGGCGTTCGTTGTCATTCCCTCAACGGCAGGCAGCTGCATGGCGCAGGCGCTAAGCTCCTGTTAAGAAGATCAAACAATGAACTACCGTCACGCTTTTCATGCCGGGAACTTTGCTGATGTGGCAAAGCACCTGGCGCTGGTTGCGGTGCTCTGCCATTTGCGCCGCAAGGACGCCGCTTTCGCTGCCATCGACAGCCATGCCGGCCGCGGCATCTACGACCTCGACGGCGAAGAGGCCCGCAAAACGGGTGAGGCCTCGGAGGGCATTGGCCGGCTGCGCCGCCTGTCGGCGGGGCCTGAGATCCTGACCACCTATCTTGATCTCGCCGCAGACGCTTCGCGCTATCCCGGATCGCCGCTTCTGATGGCCAAGCTGCTGCGTCCGCAGGACCGGCTCGTCGCGGTGGAAAAACATCCCGAGGATGCCGCGGCGCTCGGTGAGGTGCTCAAGCCGTTCCGCAAGGTGCGCGTCGAGCCCGGGGATGGCTATGCGCGGCTCGCCGCGCTCGTGCCGCCGCCCGAACGGCGCGGCGTCGTCTTGATCGATCCGCCCTACGAGGCGGTCGATGATTTCACCGCCGCCGCGCCCGCCTTCGCGAGCCCATA
>JBJKRM010000312.1:0-3090 GCA_046704685.1 Rhizomicrobium sp. | reverse complement strand
TTTATAGCCGCTCTCAAAGCTCGGAGAGGGTGAGACATCAGTTGCAAGAAGCTTGTCCACCGACGCGGCAAGCGCGGTTTCATCGAACGGAATGTGCGCAATCTGCGTCACGCCACCCGCACCGGGCATGCCCTGTGGGATCGGTATATCGATGATCGAGACGTTGACGCAGACCTTGTCTCGCCATTTTTCGACACGACCGATGACGATCTTTGCCGTCGTCGGAGAAGCCGATTTAATCGACCACTCCTGACCCGGCGCGAAGTCTGGAGACAGCAATTTCGCTGTTCCGGCGCGAGCGATGTGAACGCAGAACAACGCTATCGTCGCCAACAGCAAGGGCAGAGTTTTCCGCGCGAATGGCATTGATGTCTCGCTTCTAAACGATGGAGTAGACAGCCGGATCACCGTCTTTAATCTTCACGCCGATAAAGAGATCGGAGAACTGAGTCGTAGTTTTTTGATCGCTGAACAGACTCGGTGCGACCCTTTCCAGTTCGCTCACAAAGCTCTTCGCTGCGGCTCCGAATGATGTGCAAAAGCCGACATAACTTCCACTCACATGCGCCGATCCGCTGCGTGCGCGCAACGCCGCAATCTCGTGATGCTCAACAATCAGTGTGTCGTTTTCGACTGTGAAGAAAGTCCGCGCCTCGCGGAACATCTGTGCGTAAGGCGTGGATTTCGTGAAGATCGGAACGATCTTTAGAATCTGCCGGATGGCATGGAACGCCTCCAAAAGCGGTACCTCGACAAGCGCGATTTTGCCGTCGTCTGCGGCGATTTCCAACTCGCCTTCAAGTGAGTAATTCGTGATGTCCTGCAGCGGCAACTCGCCAGCGTCCTTGCCGTCGAGTGCGCCTAGACTCGATATTTTGTAAGAGACCTGGAAGCTATTATCGCTCATATTTCAGTACCCACTCGCACGCGGGAACATATTGGTGATGGTTCGAACCTCGACGGTCATTACACCAAGATCGACGGTCGTGCTGACAGCATACACCACATACCGATTGGTCGGGCCAGCGTACATGTCTGTCCCCGCGCCCGGAACCTGCGAAATGAAAACGTAGCCGTTGCTACCTGGCGGGTTGCCTCGTGGGATTACCTGGCCGCCATTCACCGCTTGGGTTGCTAATGCCGCCAGCGCATCAGGCGTGCTGTACTTTGCAGCCCACTTGCTTCCTGGGAGTGTGCTATCAGCACCATGCTTGCCGAGAATATATTTTGCGACTTCTGGTGACAGAATTGTCCAGGTGACGTCACCCGCGTTCGTCGCGTGCGCATTATCCTGGCCCGGATAATAGACGCCGTTGTTGAAGCCTGCTCCATTTGTGTCAATGGCTAACTAAAATGCAAGCGCAAAGACCCCTGCAAAACCGAAGAGAAAAACGGCCGCCGTGACTCTGTGCACGTAAACAAACTCGACTAACACGCGATCGTTGAGATGCCTGAAGTCCCCATGGAATCCGATGAAACGCAAAACTGTGAGCATGCTTTTGCGTGATTCAAACATCACTGGCCGCCCTAGTGCTATCCAGACGCTTGGGTGTTTGATTCGCATCCACCTGACCAAAAGCCACATATTTGCGACGTTGATCACAAGGGGGATAAGCATCAACCGCATAAGTTCGTTTGGGGTTATCATGAACTCAATCGTTCCTATTCGTGTCTTCCTTCATATCCAACTCCAACAACACCCGATTGCCCAACCGCGGGGACGAGATCCACATCTAGGGTGCCCTGCAGACTTCCATCAGAAAAGGTAACAAATGCCGTAATATCTAGGCCGATCGGTCCCTTTAGTCCGTGAACTGCTTGGAAGATCGTTGTACCGAATAGCGTGTCGACTGCAGCAGGAATAGGCAAACCAATCGTTCCGTTCGCACCTATTCCGAGGCCGCCTTTGTAACCAGCCGTTTTGGCGTGGTATAGACTTTTACTGCCTAAGAGATCGATGTTGACTTTTGAGCTAAAACCCTCGGTTGCCCCCACAATTCCATAGCAGCCCTGACCACCACAAGAGACTGTGCCACCGAATCCCGGCAGTATTTCAACCGTCGCGCCCCCGGAGAAATCGCTAATTCCCGCTATGCCTGCTTCATCCGGAGAAGATGCTACATATTTTGTGACCGTGACGTGTAAGCGCCAAACGCCATCTGGGTCCTGGTAGTAACCATCAGGCATCTGTCCCGCACCATTTGTGTCTTCTGTTCGCGCCGACGCGCCGTCATAGGCGCGGATCGCAATCGCCTTGACGCTCCAATCGGTTGCGGACAGTTCGCTGTAGAAGGCCCACCCCCAGGCTCAAAAAATCCCTAGAAGCGCATTCTGGGCCGCGCGAACGCGGCCCGCAAGGCATGGTTTTTCGACGGCGGCAGTGCGTTTGAGAAGCCGATTCAGCGGCCGTCACGGTGCGGATTCCGCGCCGCCGGAGCGGCGTCGATGACGGTGGACGGGCAGCTAAAGGAACGATCCCGAGGGCGTTTTCGTGCGCACCGGAGACAGGATCAGAGGCCGGATTCGTCCACCTTCGCGCTCTGCGCTTCGGCGGACAGGTCGTCCTCTTCATGCTCTTCGACCGCTTCCGCATCGAGCGCGGCAAGCACGTCGGCCGCCGTCGCGGTGTCAGATTCCATGTCGATGTCGTCGCCGTCCTGACGCGCGCGCACGATCTCGTGGAGGGCTTCGGCCTTGCCGCCAGGAACATCGGGCGGGAGCCTGGCCGGATGCGTGAGGGCGTGGACTTCCTTGAGCTTGAGGATCGAGACGTGGGTGTAAATCTCGGTGGTGGAGATGTTGGCGTGGCCCAGCATCTGCTGGATGAAGCGGATGTCGGCGCCGTTCTCGAGCATCAGCGTCGCCATGGTGTGGCGGAAGAGATGACAGCGCCCCTGCTTGCCCACACCCGCCTTCTCGATATAGAGGCGCACCGACCGGCTCAGCTTGTCGCGCTCCATCTTTTCGCCGCTCTCGTCCAGGAAGAGTGTGTTGATGTCGGTCGTTTCCAACTCAGGACGCACGTCGGCGAGGTACTTTTCGAGCCAGAGCACGGCGCGTTCCCCAATGGGCACGAAGCGGTCTTTGCGC
>JBJKRM010000311.1:0-3325 GCA_046704685.1 Rhizomicrobium sp. | reverse complement strand
GCCTCCTGCAGATCGCGGGTGAAGATACAGGACGACAAGCCCTGCGGCACGGCGTTGTGCTCGGCCACAACGGCATCGAAGTCCCGCCATTTGAGGATGTAGAGGATGGGCGCGAAGGTCTCCTCGCGCACGATGGCGGTCTGCGACGGCATCTGGACCAGCGCCGGGCGGACATAATAGGCACCGGGGTACTGGTCGGCCAGCACGCGGCCGCCGCCGAACACCGTGCCGCCATCCTCGCGCGCCTGCTTCAAGGCCCGCTCCATGCCGTCGAAGGCATCACGGTCGATCAGTGGGCCGACCAGCGTTCCCTTGGCCAGCGGATCGCCGATGGCGAGCTTGGCGTAAAGCCCCTGCAGGCGGTCGACCAGCTTTGGGTAGATCGACTCGTGCACGAAGAGACGGCGCAGCGAGGTGCAGCGTTGACCGGCGGTGCCCACCGCGGCGAACAGGATGGCGCGCTCGGCCAAATCCAGCTTGGCCGAAGGGCAGACGATCATGGCGTTGTTGCCACCGAGCTCGAGGATCGACTTGCCGAAGCGGGCGGCGACGGCGGGACCGATCTGACGCCCCATCGCGGTGGAGCCGGTGGCGCTGACCACGGGAATGCGGTTGTCCTTGGTGAGGAGGTCGCCGGTGGCCCGGCTGCAGAGAGTGACTTGCGACAAGCCGCGCGGCGCGGCGCCGAATTTGGCGCAGGCGCGTTCGAACAGCGCCTGGACCGCGAGCGCCGTCAGCGGCACTTTTTTCGACGGCTTCCAGAGGACGGAATCGCCGCACACCAGAGCCAGCGCCGCATTCCATGACCACACCGCGACGGGGAAGTTGAAGGCGGAAATGATCGCCACGGGTCCGGCCGGATGCCAGGTCTCCATCATGCGATGGCCGGGGCGCTCCGAAGCGATGGTAAGGCCGTAGAGCTGGCGCGACAGGCCGACGGCAAAATCGCAGATGTCGATCATCTCCTGCACTTCGCCGAGGCCTTCCTGCAGGATCTTGCCGTTCTCCACCGTGACCAGCTTGCCGAGCGCCTCCTTGTTGGCGCGCAGCTCCGCGCCAAGCAGGCGCACCAGCTCGCCGCGCTTGGGCGCCGGAACCTCGCGCCAGGCTTTGAAGGCCTCCACCGAGAGCGCAATCTTCCTGTCGATCGCCGCGGCGTCGTCGAAGGCGACGCGGGCCAGTTCCGACCCGTCGATCGGGGAATGCACGACATGATCGCCGGAGATTTTGATGCCGAATTCGGCAAGAAGATCTTTGTGCATGGTCACTTCCTTTCACCCTCCCCTTGAGGAAGGGTCGAAAAATCGTAGCGAAGCGAAGATTTTTCGGGGAGGGGTATGCCGTGACGTCGGAGGGCGCGAAGACTCACAATACGGCTTCTTGCTCGTTCTGACGGATACAGCGGGTGTCTGCTGCACGACATACCCCTCCCCGAAATTTGCTGCGCAAATTTCGGCCCTCCCTCAAGGGGAGGGCAAGAGGTTACGCGTAATACTTCCCAAACCGGTTCGCCAGGAAATCGGACAGCTTGCATTCCTCCTGACGGACGAAGCCCTTCTGGGGCAGCTTGCCTTCCGCCAGAAGATCGCACATGGCGCAGATGCCGGCCGCGGTGGTCACCTGGATGGCGCTCATCAGCCTGCCGCCCACCTGCTGGGCATAGATCTTCTTGGCGAAGCTCTCCTGGGTGAGATGGCCGTCGCGCCAGCCCGACACCGTGACGAAGATCAGCACCACGTCCTGATAGGTGATGGGGATGGCGGTCTCCAGCACGTCCTTCATGATGTCGCGGCGCATGCCGAGGCGCAGATCGCGCACCAGCATCTTGATGATGTCGCGGTGGCCAGGATAGCGCACGGTCTTGTAGTTGAGGGTCTCGACGCGCCCTTCCAGGGTTTCGCACAGCGTGCCGAGACCGCCGGAGGTGTTGAAGGCCTCGTATTCCGTGCCGTCGAGCGAGAAATGCTCCACCTCTTCGAGCGCCGGAACCTCGCCCCGTAGGCCGTCGCGAATGGATTCGCACGGATTGCAGTATTCGTTGATCAACCCGTCGGTCGACCAGGTAAGATTGTATTTAAGGGCGTTGGTGGGAAACTCCGGCAGGGCGCCGACCCGCATGGCGACATCGCGCAGCTTCTCGAACTTCTTGGCGAGATCGTAAGCCGCAATGGAGATGAAGCCGGGCGCCAGGCCGCATTGCGGAATAAAGGCGGTGGCAGCGCCATCGGCCAGCTTCTTGATCGTGCGGGTGGATTCGACGTCTTCGGTGAGATCGAGATAGTGCGCGCCGGCGCTGCGGGCGGCTTCCGCCACCGTGGCGGTGAGATGATAGGGCGTGGCCGACAGCACGATATCGTGGCCGGACACCACGTCGGCAAAGCGCTTCGGATCGTCGATGGCGACACGGCGGCGCTCCACCGCATGCGGCATGCGCTCGAGCGAAGCGGAATCGCGGTCCACCACCGTGAGACGGTAATCGCCGCTTTCCGACAGGAACTGGGCGATGGCGACCCCGATCTTGCCGCCGCCCACCAGCATCACCTTCTTCATGCCGCGCACTCCCAGAAATGCCCGGAAATTCTCGCCAAATCCGCCGCCGGAAGAGAGGCGGCAAAGCGCCGGAAGTTGCTGTATGATCCGGCGGATCGCCGGGAATCGCGGCGAAACGACGGACCACTTTTCTCCCCCGCTTGCGGGGGAGGAAAGAGAGGGTGCATGCGCCAAAGTGATGCCAAACTTCTCGCCATGCTGCGCGCCAATGCGCGCGAGCCCACCGCCTCGCTGGCGCGCAAACTCGGCCTGGCGCGCTCCACCGTGCAGGAGCGCATCGCGCGGCTGGAACGCGAGGGCACCATCAAGGGCTACACGGTGAAGATGGCCGACGACAGCGCCGGGCATCTGCGCGCGGTGGTGATGATCTCCACCGATCCCAAATGGGCCGACCGCGTCAGCGCCGAATTGAAGAAGATCACCGATGTACGCTCGCTGGCGGCGGTGTCGGGCGCATCCGACCTGATCGCCACGGTGGAAGCCGAGACCACGGCCAAGCTCGATGCCACGCTCGATCGCATCGGCCGCATCCACGGCGTGGCGCGCACCGTGTCGAGCATCATCCTGAGCGAGAAGTTTTCGCGCTAGAGCCCTGCATGGTATCGTCCGCCTGATAGCAGGGGGGCTGTGATGGGGTGGTGGCCGTTCGGGGATAAAAGCTTTCTCGATCCGGAAGATGAGCAATGGCAGATCGAGACTTGGGGCTGGTTCCTGAAGCAGTTTGGCGGCCTTGACGACATGCGAAAGTCGCCGCTGGTGCTGCCGACGAAGGCGT
>JBJKRM010000310.1:0-16839 GCA_046704685.1 Rhizomicrobium sp. | reverse complement strand
ATCCAGGAGAGGGAACGACAGAATGCACAAAATGTACAAAGCGATAATGGCCTGCACCTGCGTCGCGGCCTTGACGGCCGGCGCCCATGCGGCGGCGATCAGCAAAGCCTCGTTCGGCAAGACGGCCAACGGCAGGGAGATCGACATCTACACCCTGACCAACGCCAAGGGCGTGGCAGCGCGCTTCACGACCTACGGTGCCAGACTGGTGTCGCTGACAGAGCCGGACCGCAAAGGCCACATGGCCAGCGTCGTGCTCGGCTTCGATTCCGCCAAGCCCTATGTCAAGGGCGTTCCCTACTATGGCGCCATCGTCGGGCGCTATGCCAACCGCATCGGCAACGGCCAGTTCACCCTCGACGGCAAAACCTATTCCCTGCCGAAGAACGATGGGCCGAACACGCTGCACGGCGGCACCAAGGGGTTTGACAAGCGGCTGTGGACCGCCAAGACGTTTGAAACGAAGAGGGGGCCGGCGATCAGGTTCACCTATGTCAGCGCCGACGGCGAAGAGGGCTTTCCCGGCCGCCTGACCGCGAACGTCACCTATACGCTGCGCAACGACAACTCGCTGGACATCAAATACGAGGCGACCACCACCAAGCCCACGGTCGTCAACCTGACCAACCACTCCTATTTCAACCTGTCGGGCGATCCCAACAAGACGATCCTGCACGACGTTCTCAAGATCAACGCCGACAAGTTCACGCCGGTGGACAAGAACCTGATCCCGACCGGCGAGCTGCGGCCCGTGAAGGGAACACCGTTCGACTTCCGCAAGCCGACCGTCATCGGCTCGCGCATCCACGGCAAAGACCAGCAACTGCTGTTCGCCCATGGCTATGATGACAATTGGGTGCTGAACAAGCCCAAGCCCGGAGCGATGACGGTTGCCGCCGTGCTCACCGATCCCGTCAGTGGCCGTGTCCTCACGGTGAAGACGACACAGCCCGGTCTCCAGTTCTACACCGGCAACTTCATGGACGGAAAACCGGCTGGCAACGGAACCGTCTACAAATACCGCACCGGCCTATGCCTCGAGACCCAGCATTTCCCGGATTCGCCGAACCATCCCAAATTCCCCTCGACGGTTCTGCGTCCCGGCCAAGTCTATCACGCCGAAACCATATTCGCGTTCAGCACGACGAAATGACCGTCGCAGCGCCGTAAAAAAGGGCGGGACCGCGAGGCCCCGCCCTTCTTTTTTGTCTCGATCTTTTGTCTCGACGCTAGCGCAACCTCAACACCACCACCGATTCCGGCGGCAGCGTGGCGGTTAGATGGTTGCCGGCCAGCTTGGCCCCCGTGAAGGCCACGGGATGGACCGCGTTGGGATGATCGAAGGTGTTGTGAGCGTCCATGGTATCGGCCGTCAGGACCTCCCCCGTCACCGATCCTTCCTTCACACCGGCGATCAAAGCCCGGATGTTCGCCGGCTTGTGCGGATCGAGATTGGCCAATCCGATCACGATGGATCCGTCCTTGGCTTTGGCTGCCGAAGCGCTGACCTGCGGCACACTCCATTTGCGGTATTTGTAGGTGCCGGTCTTGATGTTGATCGGCAGGTCGGTGGCGTCCTGGAACGGGATGTACATATGGTAGACGTGATAGGTCGGCGTCAACAGCATCTTGGGGCCGTCGGTCAGGATCATGGCCTGCAGCACGTTGACCATCTGGGCGATGGACGTCATCTTCACGCGATCGGCGTGTTTGTTGAAGATATTGAGGTTCGCCGCCGCCACGATGGCGTCGCGCATGGTGTTTTGCTGCTCCAGGAAGCCCGGATTGGTGCCCGGTGTCGGCTTGTACCAGGTGCCCCATTCGTCGATGTAGAGGGCGATCTTCTTGTGCGGCGCGCCCGGATGCAGCCGGTCATACTTCTTCTCGGCCGCCGTCATGATCTGGTCGTGCTTCTTGATGTAGCCGTCCATCTTCAGCGTGTTGGCAAGAACCCTGATCCAGCCCTCCTCGCTGAAGCCGGTGGCGGTGTCCTTGTCGAACCAGGTCGGGCCCAGCGTGGTGTAGTAATGCATCGAGATGGCGTCCATCGGGGCCCGGCGGTTCTGCATCAGCACCTTGGTGAAGTCGGTCGCTGCGCCACTGCTGTCGCCGCTCGCCAGCATCACCGGCTTGGGGTTCTGCTGCGTCTTCATGAAGGTGGCGTACTGATTGTAGAGGTCGGCGTAATATTGCGGCCGCATATTGCCGCCGCAGCCCCAGGTCTCGTTGCCCATGGCATAGACGGCCACCTTCCAGGGCTTGTCGCGGCCGTTGGCCTTGCGCTCCTTGACCAGCGTGGTGTCTTGCTTGCCGGTCATGTATTCGAGCCACTGCGCCGCTTCCTTCGGCGAGCCGGTTCCGACATTGGCATTGATGTAGGCATCGGCCCCGATCAGGCTGAGGAAATCGAAGAATTCATGGGTGCCGAAGGTGTTGGGGTCGGGAACATCGCCCCAGTTGGTGTTGAGGCGCGTCACCCTGTGCGGGCCGATGCCGTCGCGCCAGTGATATTCGTCGGCGTAGCAACCGCCGGGCCAGCGCACCAGCGGCACCTTCAGCTCCTTCAACGCCGCGACCACGTCATTGCGGAAGCCGCGGGTGTTAGGAATGGGCGAATCCTTGCCGACATAGATGCCGCCATAAATGCCCTTGCCGAGCATTTCGGCGAATTGGCCATAGACATACTTGTTGATCGTCGCCCCCGGATGATCCGCATGAATCGTCATGACGGTGGCTTTCGGCGCGGCCGGCGCCGCCACCGATGGAACGAACAGTGCACCGGCGAGCAATGCCAGCGCGATCCAGCCCGGCTTGCAGTGTCTCATTGGTCTCTCCCGAAGGTTTCCAGGCACCTCGGCGGTTCCCCGCCGCGCCCGGCGCGGGCTTGCTGCGAAATGCGTCCCGCTGCCGCCCCACCGCTATAATCAGACATTTTTTAGGGAATTCGCCCCGCGAACACAACTGCGTCCGGGGCCGTGCCGAGCGAATCAGAGCTGCGAATGGCCATGCGGAACGCCTTGCGATCGCCTTCCCGTCGGAGGGCTTGCTTCCAATCGCCGTTTTGGCTCGCTTTATCGATGGGCTATAGTGACGGTTCATGGGTTGGTTGAATCACACACAATGACAAGTCTAGTGCCACTGGGGCGGTCGCGCCCCATCAGCAAAGTGCTGCGACTGCATGGAACAATCGCGCACGACCTTGGTGTCGCTATCACCTCAGGCAAATACCAGCCTGGGGATCTTCTGGTAGGCGAGATTGCCTCGAGCGAGAAGCTGGAGGTATCGCGTACGGCCTATCGCGAAGCGGTGCGGATCCTGTCGGCCAAGGGCCTGGTCGAGTCCAAGCCGAAGGTCGGCACCAAGGTCAGCCCCAAGAGCAAATGGCACATGCTGGATCCGGACGTGCTGGCCTGGGCCTTTGAGAGTGAGCCGGACCTGGACCTGCTCGAAAGCCTGTTCGAGCTTCGCAACATCGTCGAATCCGCGGCTGCGGCGCTGGCTGCGACACGGCGGACGACGGCGCATCTCGACGCCATGCGTGACGCCATTGAGCGGATGGCGCGATACACCCTGGCCACCGAAGAAGGCCGGCAAGGCGACCAGGACTTCCACGCCACCCTGCTGCAGGCGACCGGCAACCCCTACATCAGCTCTCTGACCACGGGGGTGAACGCGGCGGTGAACACCACCACGATGTTCAAGCAGCGCAACCGGCCATTGCCGCGCGACCCGGTTCCGGATCATCTGCGCGTGTTCCAGGCGATTGCCGACCGTGACACTGTCCGGGCGCAGCATGAGATGAGCGCGCTGATCCAACTTGCGCTGCAGGACACGCCGGTGCCGCAGCACGGCAAGGGCCGTCCCGGCCAGCGCAAGGCAAAGAATTTGCGGTCAAGCTGATCTCCCGGTCTTGGGACGGTGCGTCGAAGCTGGCCAGCTGCTCACAGGAATTTTGGTGCAGCGCCGTGCCGCGCCCGCGGCGCAAGCCGCCACGCGACAAAGCCGAAGATTTAGAGCCACTTCCGGCCATGCCCGTGATCTGGTCACGGGCGGGCGGTCTATTTGTCTGATTTTTTGGTATGCCAAGGGAGTGATTTTTGTGGTATTTGCGGGTTCAGAAACCTAGTCTGAGTTAATCCCATGGCGAAATTGTCGGAATATGAAGTCTGGTTTGTCACCGGCAGCCAGCATCTTTACGGCCCTGAGACCCTCAGACAGGTTGCCTCGGACTCGCAGCAGATCGCCCAAGCGCTGGATGGTTCGCCGGCGATCCCGGCGCAGGTGGTGTTCAAGCCGGTTTTGGTGTCGCCGGACTCGGTGAGCGAGCTGATGATGGCGGCGAACAACGCGCCCCATTGCATTGGGTTGATCGTATGGTGCCACACTTTCTCGCCGTCGAAGATGTGGATCAACGGTCTGAAGCAGCTGAACAAGCCGGCGGCGCATCTGCACACGCAGTACAACCGGGACATTCCGTGGTCATCCATCGACATGGACTTCATGAATCTGAACCAGGCGGCGCATGGCGACCGCGAGCATGGCTTCATCTGGACGCGGCTGCGGCTGAACCGCAAGGTTGTGGTCGGCCATTGGCAGGAAGAGGCGGTGCAGAACAAGCTCGGCGCCTTTGTCCGGGCGGCTTTGGCCTGGGCGGACTGGCAGGGTGCCAAATTTGCGCGGTTTGGCGACAACATGCGCGAGGTGGCTGTCACCGAGGGTGACAAGGTGTCGGCGCAGTTCAAGTTTGGCTACTCGGTCAATTATCACCCGGTGGGCGATCTGGTGGCGGCGATCAACGCCATCTCCGACCAGGAGATCGACACGCTGGTCGACGAATACGAGGCCGCTTACGAGGTGACGAGCGATCTGCGCAAGAGCGGCAGCCGCGCCAAGTTCGTGCGCGAGCAGGCGCGCATCGAGCTTGGCATGCGGGCCTTTTTGAAGGACGGCGGCTTCAAGGGCTTCACCACCACGTTTGAGGATCTGCACGGCTTGGAGCAGCTTCCGGGCCTGGCGGTGCAGCGTCTGATGGCCGACGGCTACGGCTTTGGCGCCGAAGGCGACTGGAAGACCGCGGCCCTGGTGCGGGCTGAGAAGGTGATGTCCACCGGGCTGAAGGGGGGCAGTTCCTTCATGGAGGACTACACCTATCACCTTGATCCGGCCGGCAAATGCGTGCTGGGCGCCCACATGCTGGAAGTGTGCCCCTCGATTGCCGAGGGCAAGCCGAGGCTAGAAGTGCATCCGCTCGGTATCGGCGGCAAGATGGATCCGGCGCGTCTGGTGTTCAACACGCCAGCGGGGCCTGCGGTTGGCGCCACGCTGATCGACCTTGGCAACCGCTTCCGGCTGCTGGTCAACGATCTCGACGTCATCCCGATCCGCCATCCGATGCCGAAGCTGCCGGTGGCGCAGGCGTTGTGGAAGCCGCTTCCGAATCTTGAGGAGTCCTGCGCCTGCTGGATCTATGCCGGCGGCGCCCATCACACGGCGTTCAGCCAGGCGGTGACCAGCGAGATGCTGGAGGACTTTGCCGCGATGGCCGACATTGAGTTCCTCTCGATCAACGAGAAGACGTCGGTGTCGGAGTTCAAGAAGGAACTGCGTTTCAACGAAGTTTTCTATGCCCTCAATCGCGGTTGGGCGATCTGAGCTTTAGAACAATAAGACCCGGGAAGACCTATGAGCAGCCGTTATACGATCGGTCTCGATTACGGGACCAATTCCGTTCGTGCGCTAATTGTCGACACAACGGATGGCCGCGAGATCGCGACCGCCATCTGGGGATATGAACACGGTCACGCCGGCGTCATCCTCGGCAATGATCCCAACATCGCCCGCCAGCATCCGGCGGACTATCTGAAGGGCGCTGAGCTGACCATCCGCGAGAGCTTGGCTATGGCGGCCAAGGCCGTCAAAGGCTTCAAGCCCGAAGAGGTCATCGGCATCGGGGTGGACACCACCGGCTCGACGCCGATGCCGGTCGATGCCGAGGGGGTGCCGCTGGCCCTGTCGCGCCAGTTCGCCGAGAATCCGGCCGCCATGGCCTGGCTGTGGAAGGATCATACCGGTTGGGCGGAAGCGGGCGAGATCACGGCGTTGGCGCAAGAGATGCGGCCTCAGTATCTGGCCAAGATCGGCGGCGTCTATTCCAGCGAGTGGTTCTACTCGAAGATCCTGCATTGCCTGCGCACCGCGCCGGACGTCTTCGGGGCGGCGCATTCCTGGATCGAGCTGGCCGACTTCGTTCCCGCCGCCCTCACCGGCACGCTGTCGCCGGAGAAGTTCGTGGCGGGCATCTGCGCCGCCGGCCACAAGGCGATGTACAACGCGGCCTGGGGCGGTTACGCGGACAAGGCGTTCCTCACCAAGCTCGATCCCAAGCTTGGCGCCTTGCATGACCGGCTGCCCAAGCAGGTCAAGGCCGTGGATTGCAGCGTCGGCGGCCTGTCGGCCGAATGGGCCAAGAAGACCGGCTTGCCTGCCGGCATTCCGGTGGCGGTCGGTGCGTTCGATTGCCATCTGGGGGCCATCGGCGCCGGCGTTGCTCCGGGCGTGCTGGTCAAGGTGCTCGGCACCTCCACCTGCGATATCACCGTGCAGCCGAACACCGGCCAGCTGGCCGACATCCCGGGCCTTTGCGGCATCGTCGACGGCAGCGTGCTGCCGGGATACTTCGGCCTGGAAGCGGGCCAATCGGCGGTCGGCGACATCTTCAACTGGTTCGTCGAGTACATCCAGCCGGGCGGCAAACAGGTGCTGTCGCACGAGCAGCTGACGGCGCAAGCGGCCAAGCTCAAGCCCGGCGAGAGCGGCCTTCTCGCACTCGACTGGAACAACGGCAACCGCACGGTTCTGGTCGACCAGCGGCTGACGGGCCTGATGCTGGGCCAGACCCTCTACACCACCCCGGCGGAGATCTATCGCGCCCTGGTGGAGGCCACCGCCTTCGGGGCGCTGACCATCATCAACCGCTTCGAAGAATACGGCGTCAAGATCGACACCGTGGTCAATTGCGGCGGCATTGCCGAGAAGAACGGCTTCATCATGCAGCTCTATGCCGACGTGACGGGACGGGTGATGAAGGTGTCGCGCTCGGCCCAGACCCCGGCCCTCGGTTCGGCCGTAGCGGCAGCGGTGGTGGCCAAGGCCCATGCCGGTTTTGCCACGGCGATTAAGGCGATGACCGGACTGAAGGACAAGGTCTATCAGCCCAATCCGGCGGCCCATGCGGTCTACAAGGACCTTTATACCATCTATCGCACCCTGCATGATGCCTTCGGCACCACGGCTTGGCAGGGCAATCTGCACAGCGTGATGAAGCGGTTGATCGACATCCGCAGCCAAGCCAGGGGCTGACCGGGACCATGTTGGAAGAGCTGAAGCACAACGTCTGGAAGGCCAATCTGGATTTGGTCCAGGAAGGTTTGGTGATCCAGACCTTCGGCAATGTCAGCGGCATCGACCGGGCGGAAGGGCTCGTTGTCATCAAGCCGTCGGGCGTGCCCTATGACGAGATGAAGCCCGAGCATATGAGCGTGGTCTCGCTCAAGACCGGCAAGGTGGTGGAAGGCAAGTTGCGCCCCTCCTCCGACACCGCCACCCATGTGGTGCTCTACCGCGCCTTCCAGGATGTCGGCGGCATCGTCCACACCCACAGCCTTTACGCCACCGCCTGGGCCCAGGCCAAGCGGCCCATCCCTGCGATGGGCACCACCCATGCCGACTACTGGCACGGCGAGGTGCCCTGCACGCGGCTGATGGCGCCCGCCGAGATTCAGGGCGAATACGAGGCCAAGACCGGCGAAGTCATTGTCGAGACCTTTGCCAACACCGATCCGCTGCACAAGCCGGCTGTGCTGGTGGCCAGCCACGGGCCCTTCGCCTGGGGCAAGGACGCTGGCGATGCCGTGCACAACGCCGCCATCCTGGAATATCTGGCGCGTCTGGCCAGCGAAACCCTCAACATCAATCCGCAAACCGGGTCCATGCAGCCGGAATTGCTCGACAAGCACTTCCTGCGCAAGCATGGTCCCAAAGCCTATTACGGACAGCAATAACCGCTTCATAACAACACAAACGATTAGGAAACCAAGGGGATGAGTCTCAGCGCCGCGGCCGCAAAGCCTATTGTCACCGCGACACCGATCGATATCGCGATCGTTGCCATCTATTTTGTGTTCGTCATCGGCATCGGTATCTATCTCAAGAGATATACCAAGACCGGCGAAGACTTCTTCATGGCCGGACGGGAAATGACGGCCTGGATCGCCGGGCTGAGCTTCCTGTCCGCCAATCTTGGCGCCCTGGAGCTGCTCGGCTGGGCGGGATCGGCCTACGAGTACGGCATCCTGGCCGTTCACTGGTACTGGATCGGCGCCATCCCGGCCATGATCCTGCTCGGCCTCGTCATGATGCCGTTCTACTATGCCTCCAAGACCCATTCGGTGCCCGGCTACCTGAAACTGCGCTACGGCGGCGCCACCAGCGGCCTGTCCGCCATCAGCTTCGCGGTGATGACCATCCTGATGAGCGGGGTGAACATCTTCGCCATGGCCGCCGTCATGCAGGTGGTGCTCGGCTGGGACATGAACTTCAGCATCTGGGCCTCATCGATCAGCATGGGCGCCTATGTCGTGCTGGCCGGGCTCTTGTCGGCCATCTTCAACGAGGTGCTGCAGTTCGTGCTGATCTGGCTCGGATCGTTGCTGATCCCCATCCTCGGCCTCTATGAGGCGGGCGGCTGGAGCGGTCTCAAGCAGCACATCATGACCAACCTCACGCATTTTGGCGTCCACAACCCCGGCAGCTACATGCATGCCTGGAACACGCTGGGCAACTTCAATGACAACCCCATGGGCATCACCTGGATCGGCATCGTCTTCGGTCTCGGGGCGGTGATCTCCATGGGCTACTGGACGACCGACTTCCTGGTCGTGCAGCGCGTCATGTCGGCCAAGGATCTGCGCTCGGCCAAGATGGCCCCGCTGATCGGCGCCGCCTTCAAGATGTTCGTGCCCATCATCGTCATCCTGCCGGGGCTGCTCGGTCTCGGCCTGCTCGACGTTCATCTGGTGTCGCAGACCGAGGTCACCGCGGCGGCAGCACATGGCACCACGCTCTACAGCTACAACGACGTTCTGCCCTTGATGCTCGCCAAATATTGCGGCCCAGCCCTGTTGGGGCTCGGCATCACCGCGCTGATTGCCGGCTTCATGTCGGGCATGGCCGGCAATGTCACCGCCTTCGCCACGGTTTGGACCCATGACATCTACAAGCCGATGATGAACCCCAATGCCTCAGACGGCCACTACCTCGCCTTGGGCCGCTGGAGCACGGTGCTCGGCATCCTGGTCAGCATCGGAACCGCTTATTTTGTGATGCGCTTTGCCAGCATCATGGACTACGTCCAGGCGCTGTTCAGCTTCTTCATCGCGCCGCTGTTCGGCACCGTGATCCTCGGCATGCTGTGGAAGCGGGTGACGCCGCAAGGCGGCTTCTGGGGGCTCCTGGCCGGAACCGTGGCATCGATCGCCATGTACTTCTGGGTGGAGATCCAGCCCGCGGCCCTCAAATACCTCGCCTTGTCGCCAGCCGCCAAGCCGATGGCCGCCGACATGTTCCGCGCCTTGTGGAGCTTCATCATCGTCGTCATCGTCACCGTCTCGGTGACCATCTTCACCAAGCCAAAACCCGAGAAAGAGCTTAAAGGCCTGGTGATGGGATGTACGGACATCCCATCGGAGGGAAGCTATCCCCTGATCCAGAGGCCGGCGTTCTGGGCCGCGATCATCTTCGTCGTGTTCATCGCACTCAACTGGCTGTTCCGCTGAGGTTCCCATGCACAAGCACGTCAACTCGATTTGGTTCCTCATCGGCCTGCAGCTCGTCGTCTACGGGCTTCTGATCACCGGCACCGGCATCTGGGAGCTGTTCTACCCGCCAGCCCACAAGGTCGATCTCGCCTGGCTCCATCCCGCCATCTGGTGGGGCGCAATCCTCCTCGCACTCGGCATCTATTACGTCCGCCGCTTCAATACCTTCGCAACCGGCAAAGACGACTGAACACACCTGCCTAACCAAGCAAACATCGGGCGGCCGCACCAACCGGACCACCGCCCGATCATTCTCAATAACGCTCTCACCACCAAGCAGAAAAACATACGCGTACATATGACGCGCAACAGACAAGACCAATCCTGCTAAGTCATCCATACAATCTATGCCGGAGCCCTCCCGGGCTCTGACCTTATGCCCTATGCTGAGAGCGCCGATGACCGCCAAACTCTTCACGCCCCTGGAAATTGGCCAGTTCAAGCTCGCCAACCGCATCGTCATTGCACCGATGTGCACCTACTCCGCCGAAGACGGCTGCATGACAGATTGGCACCTCATCCATTATGGACAACTGGCACTTTCCGGAGCGGCTTTGTTGACCATCGAGGCGACCTCGGTCAGCCCAGAAGGCCGCATCAGCTACGGCGACGTCGGCTTGTGGTCGGACGACTGCGAAGCGGCGATGCGGCGCACTCTGGAAGGCGTCCGACGCTGGTCCGACATACCGATCGCCATTCAGATCGCCCATGCAGGCCGCAAAGCCTCGACAGACCTGCCCTGGAAAGGCGGTGCTCAGATCGCCCCGAACCATGCCAATGGCTGGCAGACGATTTCATCCTCGAACCTGCCGTTCCAGGACGGCGAGAACGCGCCGATGGCGCTGGATCGCGATGGATTGAAACGCGTCCGCACGGCTTTTGCATCCGCGGCGCAACGCGCCGCGTGCCTTGGGTTGGACGCCATCCAGCTGCATAGCGCCCACGGCTACCTCCTGCACCAGTTTCTTTCACCACTGGCCAACCGGCGCAGCGACGAATACGGCGGCTCGCTTGAGAACCGGATCCGGTTCCCGCTTGAGGTGTTCGAGGCCGTGCGCGAGGCCGTTCCGGCTCACATGCCGGTCAGCGTCCGCGTTTCCGGAACCGACTGGGTCAACGGCGGGTGGGACGTCGAACAGACCGTCGCCTACGCTCGTGCGCTGGAGGCACGCGGCTGCGCTGTGATTCACATCTCCAGCGGCGGACTGTCACCAGCGCAGCAGATTCCGCTAGGACCGAACTACCAGGTGCCATTGGCCAGGACCGTCAAATCGGCCGTGAAAATGCCCGTCGTGACAGTAGGCCTGATCACCGAACCCGAACAAGCCGAAGCCATCATCGGGACTGGAGACGCCGATCTCATCGCGCTGGCGCGGGCCATGCTCTACGATCCGCGTTGGCCCTGGCATGCTGCCGCCCAGCTTGGCGCCCATGTGAAGGCCGCCAACCAGTACCTGCGCGCAGCCCCGCGGCACGCAGCCGATCTGTTCAAAATCTGAGATCAGCGCTCAGTCCCGGAACGCCTCGACCGTCACGCGCTCCGCCCTGCGGAAGATGTCGACCACGAGTTCCAGGGGGCGCTTATCCGTGTCCGACTCGTGGCGCGCGACGAGTTTGGCGAACCGCCGGTACAGAGCCGCGTATTCCTGGCGCTGCGAACCCAAGCTCACCGGTGAACCGTCGATGCCAAGCTCGGCGCCGTGACGTGCCAGATTGAGTGCACCGGCATCGGTATCAAGGTCGATCGAGCGGGTCTGGGCGCCACTATGCCGGAAATCGAATTCCGCATCGATCAGGGCCCCGTTGCCAGTGCGAAACACCACGGCCGCTGCGATCGGACTTTCGCAATTGGACGGCACCAGAAAATGGGCGCCTTCAACGTAAATATCATCCGGCAGGATTCTTGTAAGGATCGAGACAGCGTTGATGCCGGCATCAAGCACACCGAAGCCGCCTTCCTTCCAAATCCAGGTCTGCCGCGGATGCCACAGGCGAACATCCTCTTTCCAGACAACTTCGCCCCGGCGCACCTGCCGCGGCTTGAGCCAGCTGGAGGCAGCATCGACGGCAGCGGTCTCACGCGCGTGCCACGTCTGGAAGAGCGTGCATGCGTTGCGTCGCGCCAGATCGACCAGTTCGTCAAACTCTTCCACGGTCGGGCATGGCGGCTTCTCGAGGAGGACGTGCTTGCCGCGTTGAAGAGCGGTTTTCGCGGCCTCGAAATGAGCCTGTGGAGGCGTGCAGATCGAAACGGCGTCTAGTTCCGGGCCATCATCGAGCATCGCCTCGACGGAATCGAAGAACGGCACATTCTCAAGCTGCGGCTTATTGCTGACACATGCCGCAAGCTCATAGCCGGCGTTGGCACGCAGCGCCGGGACGTGCTCGTCCAGCGCGATCTTGCCTAGTCCGACAATGCCGACCCTTATGCGCTGCAAAAACCTGCTCCCTGGTGTGTAGGCTGCCCAGCTCGCCTCAGTCGCACCGGACGATTATTTCGTGGCCCGCCCTCTTTGCTGCCCCCCAGACCGCCCTTCCGCATCGGCCTTGTTGATCAAATCCAACGCTTCCTGAATGAGCGCCCGTGTCGCCTCTTCCGCCACAACTGCATTACCCGCGAGTATGGCGTCAGAAATCCGTTTGTGATCCGGAACACTGGCCCGACGCACCCCCTTATAGCGGTTCTGCATCCGGATGCTGAAGCGCAGGGTCGACTCGGTGACTCCGCTCAGCTGAGCAAAAAACCTGTTGCCGCTGGCACGCAGCACGGCAATATGGAAAGCGATATCGGATGGAAGCGGATCATCTTCGTCCTTATCGGCCTGCGCCATACGCTCAACAGCCGTGCGGATCGCCGATTTCATGTCGGACGTCGCCACCGTCGCCGCCAGCGCAGCAGCCTTCGGCTCCACCGCCAGCCGCACCTGCGCAAATTCCCGCAACAGCGAGAACGTGATCTTCCGCTCCAACATCCAGCGCAGGACATCCGGATCGAGAAGATTCCAGTTCTCCTCCGGCTGCACCCATGTTCCTTGGCGCGGCCGCGCGCTGAGCAGTCCTTTGGCTGTCAGCATCTTAACCGCTTCACGCAGCACGCTGCGGCTGGCGCCGTATTGCTTGCAGAGGTCCGCCTCAATCGGGAATGGATTCTTGATCGAGTACACGCCGGAAACGATCGCCACCCCGAGCGCCTGAACGATCCGATACGTCAGATTCTGGCCATCGGCACGTGCCACAATCATCATCCCCCTGAACCGACACGCGCCGGCCAACCACCCAGCTTAAAACGGTTTTCCGGCAGCCCTCGAACCCCCACATTGTACACGAAGACATCGCCGGCGCCAGTTTGGGCCGCCAAGGCATCGCGACTCAATCCAATGCGCGCTGACGTCACAAACAGCAGGTTCAAATTGCCCCCGCCAAAGGCCACACAAGTCGGTTGAGTGATTGGCAACTGCAAGACCCGTTCGATTTGCCCGTCAGGAGCGTAACGTATGACGCAGCCACCACCCCATTGCGCGCTCCAGATGTATCCTTCGCTGTCCACCGCAGCACCATCCGGGCAGGCAGGCGCCACGGTTCGCGCAAACACCCCTGATCTGGAGATCGCGCCAGAGTGCGGATCGAAGGAATAGCGCCAGATGACATGCTGCGCCGAATCAGCAAAATAGAATGTAGAGTTGTCAGGGCTCCAGCAGATGCCGTTCGCGATGCCAACGTTACACTCGCGTGTTCGGATGTCGCCATCCTGAACGGAATACAGAAAGCCCGCTGCCGGCCCCATTGGGCTCTCCACCATCGATCCGGCCCAGAAACGACCTTGACGATCGACGCGACCGTCATTCATGCGCGTGGCGGACGTCAGACCTTCCGGTCGAATAACCCGGTCCACAAGCCCCTTCTCCGGGTGGAACAGGCTAAAGCCGGATTCAAAGGCCCCGATCAACAGCGGTTCCCCCGCGACCAGGCCAAACGATCCCAACCGTTCGGGCAGCGGGAAGCGGCACAGCAGCTGCCGCTGCCAGTCGAAACTGTGGAGCAGTCTGCCTTCGATATCGGTCCACCAAACCGTCTGGGTCTTGTCATCCCAGAGGATGCACTCGCCGAGGCTGTTAGCCACCTTGATGGTCGCGATCGGCTGCATCACTCAAAACTCCGTCGCCCTGCCGCGGCGCCCATCATCAATGGAGCCGAATTGGCAGCCGGGCAAGCCCACGATATTGAGACGGTTGGGACAAACGGAGCGGTGGACGCAGGCATTCCATCAGCAGCCAGCGCCACTTCCCTTCATTTGTATGATTAATACCAGTGTCACGCCGATGTTGCCGAGAGTCTCTCCCACCGACCGTGCAAAGCGCCCAGGCGAGCAACATCCTGCGACAAGTTGCACATCCGCTACACACTCCAAGAGATTAACCGCTTTTCCCCGTAGCTTGCGACAAACTACTTTGATCTAAGTCGAATTTGTAATTTAAATAAGATTATAAAATGCCGGCCTCATCGGGGGCATGGACAATTTGGGGAGGGCCTACTCGTGAAATCACTTCAATGCGCGTTTCTCTGCGGCGTGAGCTTCGCAGCCTTTGTACTTCCAGCGCTCGCACAAGACGATGCGCAGACCCTGGAGACGGTGACGGTTACCGGTTTCCGCACCAGCCTGCGCGACTCGCTGGCAATGAAAAAGAATGCAACTCTGATCACCTCAAACATCTCTACCAAGGATATCGGCGAACTGCCCGATATCACGATTGGCGAAGAGCTGAATCGTCTGCCGGGCATCAATACCCAGCGCGATCGCGGCAATGCCAGCCAAGTCGCCGTCCGCGGCCTCGGCCCACGCTTCGTCTTCGGACTGGTCAACGGACGCGAGGTGGCCTCGTCCGAACCGACGCAGAACGTGCGTTATGAGTCCTATCCGTCGGAAATTCTATCGGGCGCCCAGGTCTACAAGACCCAAGATGCCTCAATCATCGGCGGCGGCATCGCGGCGACCATCGACATTCGCACCACCGATCCGCTCGACTTCCAGGGACCGACGTTCCAATTCCGCGCTGGTCCGTCTTACAACACCGAAGGGACCAAACTGCCCCATTACGATCCGTTCGGCTATCGCGGCAGCGCGGCATTCAACTATCACTTCACCGACAATTTCGCGGTCTCTCTGGCGGCCAGCGTCCAGCGTGAAAAGAACGGGTATCCCAACCTGTCGTTCTGGACCGAGAACACCAACCAGCCTGACACGCTGTGGGGCGATCCGGCCAATTTGACCGGCAACGATCCCACCCGCGTCGTGACCCTGCCGGACGGCACTACGGGCCTGACGGGCGGCAACCCCGCCCCCTGGGGCGGCCAAACCGAAGTGAAGGAACTACAGCAGGACCGTTACGGCTTGGCCGGTGCCGCCCAATGGCGCGTCAACAACAATCTCGTGATCAAAGCCGACGGCCTGCTGTCGTCCTATGTCATTTCCGAAAATCAGTTCCAGGCTTGGTACGACTATTCGGGCAGCGTGTGGAACGCCGGCAACTGGTATGACTGCGCTCCCTCGAGCGTCACCGCTGGCATCATCGACAACGCCATGCTGGCGGCTTGCACCACATCGGGCGCCAATTTCGGCAATAACGGTATCCCCGGCGCTCCCGCGACAGGCGGTGCCGCTTACTACTACACCGCAGCAGCCGGCGGTTCATTCAAAGTGGACAATATGGGCCATGTGGTGCAGGCCGACCTGCCCCAAGGCTGGATTGACATCCAGAACAACTTCGCCCGTTACAACCAGCGTCAGACTCTGATCGTGGGCGGGCTGAACTTCGCCTACACCGCAGGAAACTGGCAGGCCAAGCTCGACATATCGCATTCCGAAGCCTGGCGTAACAATCAGTGGCTCGATTTCCAAACCACCGATCAGTGGGTGCAAGGCAGCGGCTACAACATGGCAGAGGGCACGGCTCCCTATGTGACGGCGGGATCCGATCCCTCCATCCCAGCCAACAACGTCACGGCGTATTCGGCCGGTTCGCGGGCCAGCGGCGGCAGTGGCTGGTGCAACAACTGTCTTGATTCCGGCCCCGAACAGACCCGCGACCACATCTCAGCGATCGCAGTCGACGTCAGCCGGGCGTTCGACGGCTCTTTCATCACGGCCGTCGATACAGGCTTCCGCTGGGCGGCACGCGCCAAGACCCATCATCAGTGGGACTATACGATCTGGACGCCCAATGCCACCTTGCCGACCTCTGATCTGGAATCCTTCTCTGTCCCGGACATCAACGTCCCGAACATGGTCTATGCCAATTGGAAGACGGTGGCCCCACTGGTTTACGGCAACATGGCCAACACGCTTCCCGAAGCGCTGGGCGGCACGGCCGGCAATCCCTACCTCGGCACATCGAGCTGGGGCACCGATCAGCAGGGCGCCAGGGCCAACGACGGCTATAAGAACCTGATCCTGGATTGGAAGGTGCAGGAGACATCCCTTGCCGGCTATCTCAAGATCGAGTTCGACCACGACATCGCCGGCATTCCCATGCAGGGCAATATCGGCGTGCGCGTGGAGGATTTGAAGACGGTATCCACCGGCTGGGAACACGATGCCGCAACAGACGTCTTCAGCCCGGTCTATATCGGCAATCACTACACCGACCTGCTACCGAGCCTGGCGATGAACTTCCACACCACCGACGACCAAGTTCTGCGTTTTGGCGCCTCGATGGCGATCTCGCGTCCCCCGCTGGACACGCTCAACACGGGTTATTCCTTGAGCCCGTCGACCAGTGCGGAACCGGCCAACAACACCGGCGGCAATCCGCTGTTGAAGCCGCTGCGGGCCAGCAATCTTGATCTCTCCTACGAGTGGTATTTCCACGAGGAGGCGTTGGCTTCGGTTGCGACCTACTACAAGCACATCATGAACTACATCGGCAGTGGCATCACGCCGATGAACCTTGGAAGCACGACCTACAAC
>JBJKRM010000309.1:0-7193 GCA_046704685.1 Rhizomicrobium sp. | reverse complement strand
GTCGGGCGCAGCGGGTGTTCGGCGGCCAGGTATTGGGACAAGCGCTGGTTGCCGCGGCCCGTACCGTGGACGGAAGGTTCTGCCACTCCCTGCATGCCTATTTCTTGCGCGCCGGCGACCCGAAAGTGCCGATCCTCTATGAAGTGGACCGGTCGCGCGACGGCACCAGTTTCACCTCGCGGCGTGTGGTCGCGATCCAGCACGGCAGGCCGATCTTTACACTCGAAGCATCGTTCCAGCGCGAGGAACCGGGCTACGAGCATGCCTTCGAAATGCCGCCGGTGCCCGATCCCGAGACATTGCCTACGGATGCGGCATTGAGGGCGAAGGCGGCGGAACGGCTGCCGGACGATCTGCGCGCCTGGGCCCTGCGGCCGCGGCCGATTGAGACCCGGCCGGTGAACCCGCGCGAATATTTCGAACCGGCCAAGCGGCCGCCGCACGAAATGCTGTGGATACGGGCAACCGGAAAGCTGCCGGATGATCTGGCGCTGCATCAATGCGTTCTGGCCTTTGCGTCCGATATGTCGATCATCGAGACCGGCATGCTGCCGCACGGCCTTGGCTGGTTCGACAACAAGGTCCAGATGGCGAGCCTCGACCATGCCATGTGGTTCCATCGCCCGTTCCGGGCCGACGACTGGCTGCTCTATGTACAGGACAGTCCGTCGGCCTCTGGCGCGCGCAGCTTCAACCGGGGCATGGTTTTCACCCGTGACGGCCGGCTCGTCGCGTCGGTGGTGCAGGAAGGGCTGATGCGGCCGCGCGACCATCGCTTGCGCGGCAGACGTTCTTGAGCCTCAGCTGTGCGTCACCGTCAGGCTTCGGCGTGGACGCGAATAGAAACTGCTTGTCAGGGTGACGGCGCCGCCGAGGAAGTGGGTGACTGGCGGGTTGTACACATAGGTGATCGTGCTCAGGATCACGCTGCCGCCTGAGCCGCTGACGATCAGGCCGGACGGCACGCTGACGGTGGATCCGACGGTGAGGGGCGAGGTGTTCTGCGCGTCGCTCCAGGCGACCGTGGCGCCGCCATGACCGTCATCGACCAGGCTGGAGACGACGATCTGGGCTCCTGTCGAGCTGTAGGGGTAGAGGATCGCGTTCGCAGCCTGGAATATGTTGTCGATGTCCGTCGTGCTCACCGTGGTGGACTGAGCGACGAGATCAGAAGTGGTCGACGCCACATGCGCGACGCGCGAATTGCAGTCCACGGCCGACGACAATTCGACGGCGCCGTAGAACATGGCAATCATCACCGGCGCGATCAGGGCGAACTCGACGGCGGCAAGCCCGTCGCGTGCGGCAGCGAACAGTCTGATGTGCCTCAGCATCCCGACACCGTGTTGTTGTAAGGCTCATTGCGGAAGGCTGCCGCCGCAGCCAACAGGTGCTGGTCGCTGGCCATGTTGACCAGGAACGGGGTGAGAATCGGGGTCACCACGTCCCAGGTGTAGAACGCGCGCACCAGCACGATGCTGCACACCGTTCCCGGTTGCCAGTTGTTGAGCGAGGGGTCGAGCGTTCCGTCGGCGCGCACCGGATTGGTCAGCGTCACCGAGCTGAATGACGGAAAGGTCTCGACATCGATCTGGAGGCGGGAGTCGCATTTCAGGATGGGCGCGACCTTGTTGCAGACCATCGTGCGGAACTGGGCCTGCGTTACGCTGCCGAGCGCCACCTGTCCGGTGCGGATCTCGCGTGCTGCGTCATTGGTCGCGTTCTGCAGCACGAAATCGCCCAGGAACATGATGCCGGTTTCGATCGTGCCCATCAGGAAGATGAAGAATACGGGCGCCACGAAGGCGAATTCGATCGCCGCCGAACCCGACTTGCGGCCGGCGCGCATGCGCGAAACGATCCGTGAGAGACGTTCCCCGGCTTTTCTGCGCCACCGATCGCCCAATCGAGCCACTGTCCTCAGTGCTCCTTGCACCGCCTTCTGACGGAAAACGCCTTATTAAATGCGCGACGGCGGGCAGATCGAAGGGAAAACAGGGGTATTGCTGAACCGATTGTTAAGCGTGAACGCGCAAGTTTCTCGCTTTCAAGAAGTATGGCCGGTTGGGCGGCGCGCTGGAGGGTGGGCACCTCGTCGCAGGCGGGGTGTTTCTGTAAATCGGCGCAAAGTGACTAACGAACAGCTAACCGTTACCAAGAAAAACTACGGCTTCTTCCCGCCAATTGGAGAACGATAGAGGCGTGGTGGGATAGGGAGCCTGCAGAATGTCCGTATTCGGAATGATGTTCCGTGCACTACGCAGGTTTGCCAGCGACCGGCGAGGCAACGTTGCCGTCATCTATGCGTTGGCGATCATCCCTTTGTTCATCGCCGCGGGCGGTGCGCTCGATTACGCACGGACGGTGGTGGTGCGTACCCGCTTGGCCGAGGCGCTGGATGCGGCGGCATTGGCGGTCGGCGGTTCGTCGGGGCTCACCACGACCCAGATGCAGACGCTGGCGCAGCAGTACTTCGACGCCAACTACCATGTGAATTCTTCCTACGGGACGCCGGCCGCGCTCACGATGACGGTGTCGGGGCAGTCGATCGTATTGTCGACCACCGACTCCGTGCCCACCACCGTTCTGAAGGTCGCCGGCATCGACAACCTCGATGTTGCCGTGTCGAACAAGGTTGTTTGGGGCCAGCTCAAGCTGTGGGTGTCCCTGGTGCTCGACTCCACGGGCTCTATGAGCCAGACGGATTCCACGGGGTTGAGCAAGATCAGCGCGTTGAAGACGGCCTCGCATCAGCTTCTGACGATGCTGCAGGGCGCCTCCACCACGCCCGGCGACGTCAAGGTGGCGATCGTTCCCTTTGTCAAGGACATCAATGTCGGCAAGTCCAATTACAATGCCTGGTGGATCGATTGGACCGATTGGGACGCCAACAACGGCAGCTGCAGCACCGACCGTCGCAGTACCACGCAGTCGACCTGTATCGTCGCGCACTGCTCGAGATCATGGTACACGACCGAAAGCACCTGCGTTGATTACTACGGGACATGGTATCCGGCCGGCGTCTGGACGCCGGCGAACCACGACACCTGGAACGGCTGCATCATGGATCGCGGCCAGACCTCGGCTCCCTATGACGACTACGATGTGACGAATGCCTCTCCGGTCTCGGGCACGGCGGCCAGCCTATTCCCGGCGGAGCAGTATTCCCAATGTTCGGGCTATTCGCCGACGCTCGCGCCGGTGTTGGGTCTTTCCGACGATTGGTCGGCGTTGAGCGACGAAATCGACGCGTTGGTGGCCGGCGGCGGAACCAATCAGACCATCGGTCTGGCTTGGGGCTGGCAATCTCTTACAGATGGTGAGCCGATGGAGGCCGGCACGCTGCCCTCTGGCACCGGCCGCTACATCATCATCCTGAGCGACGGCTACAATACCCAGGACCGCTGGTACGGCAACGGCTTCAATCACAGCACGCAGGTCGACGACCGCATGACGGCGGTCTGCACCAACGCCAAGGCGGACGGCATCGTCGTCTATGCGGTGCTGGTCGATATCGACGGCACGCAAAGCAACGCCAGCGTGTTGCAGTCGTGCGCCAGCGATCCCAGCAAGTATTTCGACCTGACCTCGTCGAGCCAGATCGTCACGGCGTTCAACACCATCGGTCAGCAGATCACCAACCTGCGCGTCGCCCAGTAGCAAGCGGCCGCGAGCCCCTCTCGGGGTCGCGGCCTTTTTTGCGACCTGTCGGCGGTTGCTACTGCGATCCGCTGGACGCCGCCTTGGTCAACAGCCCCTGATACTTCGCGATCTGGCTGGTTGCGGCTTCAAAGGTGCTGGAGCCGTCGCCTGGTTGCGGTGCGGGCTGGCAGCGCGAAGCGGCGCAGGCATAGGTGCTTTGCTGCGTGCCGAGCTGCAGCGTCACCAGCGAGCTGCTCTGGCCGGAGACCACGATCTGCTGATTGGCGATCGGATGGCCGCGGCCGTCCAGTGCGACGATGTTGGTGGTGCCGAATGCCTTGCCCTGCACGAAGGCGTGCCGGTTGTCGATGATGGTGACGTCGGCGATCACGGGATTGCCGACATAGAGAGTCGCCACAGGTTTTGCGAAAGAGACGACGCGCACCTCGTCGAGCGGAACACTCATCGCGCCCCTGGCGTTGGCTGCAACGGTGAGAGCGGCGAAAGCGGCGGTCGCGAGCAGGATTTTGCGCATTTTATTCCCCACGCATTGGAAGCCCTCACACTAGGCTTCCGCCGTAAAAGAACTTTTAAGACTCGGCGCTCGACTCGCACGACATCGCGACGGCGGAAAATTGCATGTGCTTCGTCGAACGATTCACAGCGGCGCTGGAAACAAAGCGGAATCGTGCAAGCCGGCATCTGTGAATGCGGTGAATCATCCGTGAAAAGATAGATTCACGATGCCCTGCAACAGCCCGTTTTTGTGCCGTCCTGACACAAACAGCCCAAAAAGGTCCGGCATCGATTAGGATTCGCTTAAGAGAGCGGGCCCAGACTGTTCCCCGTTCCCGCTGGGTTGGTTTGAAAACAGTTTTGGAGGTGTCTCATGAAGAACCTGGTTTCCCGCTTTGCTCGCGACGACAGTGGCGCGACGGCTATTGAATACGGTCTGATCGCAGCCTTGATCGCGGTCGTCATCATCGGTGCGCTTCAGGCCATCGGCACGAACCTGAATGCCGTGATGACCAATGTCGCCAGCAACCTGAAATAACCGCTGCCACGACACGAAGCTGTTGGACGGCCGCCGCAAGGCGGCCGTTCGCATTTCCGGCGCCCCGGGGATGTCGCATGACCTGTGCAATTGCTCGGCCTGGTAAACAAACTGCGAAGCTTAAGGAAGGCGCGGCGGGCGCGCGCGCCGTTTTTGCGGCATGGCGGGGTTTTTGTCGCGCCTGGCGCAAATCGCCGCTTAAGCACGCTTTAAATTTCCCCATTTAAGCTTGGCCCATCCTGGCAACGAACCGTCGCGAACGGGGGAGCCTCGGATTCTAGGGTGTCCACAAGTGGAGGTATCAATGAACAGCCTTTTCTCGCGCTTCGTACGCGATGAATCCGGCGCGACGGCCATCGAATACGGGCTGATCGCGGCCTTGATTGCGGTCGTCATCATCGGTGCGCTTCAGGCCATCGGCACGAACCTGAATGCCGTGATGACCAACGTCGCCGGCAACCTGAAATAGCCGGCTGTCGCATCAGGCGGAAAGCGGACGGCCGCCGCAAGGCGGCCGTTCCCATCTGGAGCGGACGATGAGTGCAATCCTGCTGATGGTGGTGCTGCCGGCGCTGTTGGCGCTCGCCGCCGGCTGGGATCTGGCGAGCTACACCATTCCCAACGCGCTGTCGTTGGCGCTCGTCGCGGCCTTCGCGCTTTTTGCTGTTTTCGCCGGCCTCTCAATGGGGGTGGTCGGCCTCCATGTCGCCGCAGGGCTTGTCGGTCTGGGAGCCGGCTTCGCCATGTTTGCGGCGGGATGGATCGGGGGCGGTGACGCCAAGCTGTTTGCCGCCACCGCCTTGTGGTTCGGGTTTGCCGATCTTCTCTCTTACACGCTGGTTGCCGCCGCGCTCGGCGGCGGACTGACGCTGCTCATCCTCACGGCCCGCCGTGTGCCGCTGCCGGCGGGCCTGATGGGCCAGTCCTGGATCGCCCGTTTGCACGATGCGCGATCGGGCATTCCTTACGGCGTGGCGCTGGCTGCCGGCGCCCTTTTGACGCTTCCTCAGGCCGAGATCTTTCGACTGCTGAGTCAGACGTAAAGCAAAGCGTAACCACGGTTTTTGGCCCATTTCTCAGGATGTTGTTAAGCACTTTCTAAAGGGTTCCATGGTCCCATAACGGGGAAGGGAGCCTCATCGATGAACACGCGGAGAATTGTTGTTCTCTTGCTGGCCGCTGGTGCTGCGGGAATTGTGGCTCTGATGGTCCGCGGTTTCCTCGGCGGCGGATCGAAACAAGCCGAAGCCAGTGTGTCGACGCCGGTTGCGATCTCGCAGGTGCTGGTCGCCTCGCAACGCATCGAGCCGGGTCAGCCTGTCAATGGCGGGCAGGTGCGTTGGCAGCAATGGCCGGCCAAGAGCGTCGATCCCAGTTTCATCATCAAGAACCCCGGCATGACCGCAGCGGCTGCGGTGAAGGGCACGGTTGCTCGCGCGCCGATGGTGGAAGGCGAACCGGTCACCTATGCGAAGATCGTCAAGAGCAAGGCCGCGGGCTACATGGCCGCCACGCTTGCTCCCGGCATGCGCGCCGTGGCGATCAACGTTTCCATGGCGTCGGTGGCCGGCGGTTTCGTGCTGCCGAATGATCGCGTCGACGTGATGATGACCCAGATCACCGGCGACAATCCCAAGCGCGGCATGACGCGCACGGTGCTGTCGAACGTACGCGTTCTGGCGATCAACCAGGTGTTCGACAGCAAGACGCAAAAACCGCTGGCCGACGTCAAGACGATCACGCTCGAATTGACGCCGAACCAGTCGCGTGAAATCGCCCAGGCGCAAGCCATGGGGTCTCTGTCGCTGGCGCTGCGCAGCCTCGGCGACACCAGAACCGCTGCGAGGACATCCGGCTCGATCGACGGGACCGGCATGGTCGCGGTGATCCGCTACGGCATGGAACGCCGGGGCGGTGGAGGACAGTGATGCGAAGGGTTCTTCTTCCGCTGCTTTCGGTTGCCGCGCTGTTGTTCGCGGCTTGCGCGTCTTATGCCGCACCCGCCGACGACAGTTCCGGTTCGGCGCGCATCGTCCGGATTACGGCGCATGCCGGCAAGCCGGTGCATGAGCGCATCACGCTCGGTCTCGGCAAGGCGGCCATCGTCGAGCTCAATGCCGATGCCCGCGATGTCCTGGTTTCCGATCCCAAGATCGTCGATGCCGTCGTGCGCACCCCGCGCCGCATCTTCCTGATGGCGCAGAAGGGCGGACAGACCAACGCCTTCTTCTTCGATGGCGCCGGCCGCCAGCTCGCCTCGATCGACATCCGTGTCGAGAAGGACGTCACCGATCTCGCCAAGATAATCCACGCCAGTTTCCCCGATTCCGATATCAAGGCCACGTCGATCAACGACAATGTGGTTCTGACGGGCCATGTCGCCAGCGCCGCGGAGTCGCAGCGTGCCCAGGAGATTGCCGCCAGTTTTGCGGGCGATCCCAAGAAGGTGATCAACGTTCTGCAGATCAAGTCGAGCGAACAGGTGATGCTGAAGGTC
>JBJKRM010000308.1:0-5249 GCA_046704685.1 Rhizomicrobium sp. | reverse complement strand
GACGCCCAGGCAGCCGGTCACCACCAGGAACAGGGCCGTTTCGCTGTCACTGTCGTGCTTGAGGTGGACGCCGCCGGGAAGTCCGAACCAGGTCGAGTCCACCAGCAGGCGGCGAAGCGCTGCGTCACTCACGCTGGTGAGCAGTGGAAACTGGGCCAGTCTTTCGCAAAGGGCGCGCGGAAAACCGGTCTCCTGGTCAGGCAGCAGCGAGGATAGAAAGGCCATCGGCATCCGCTCCCCGCATCTCCTCCTTCGCTACGCTACCATGCCGTCCACCCGCCATCGACCGCAAGACTGGCGCCTGTCACAAAACTCGATGCCGGGCTGGCCAGAAACAGCAGCGGCCCGGCGATCTCCTCGGCCTGGCCCAACCGTCCCATCATGGTCTTGGCGGCCAGCCGCTGCGCAAAGGCGGGATCATCGACCGCCACCTTCGGCTGCGGAAACGGTCCAGGCACCAGCGGATTGACGCGGATCCGGTCCGCCGCGAACTCGGCCGCCAGATGGCGGGTGAGTTGCAGCAGCGCGGCCTTGGCCGGGCCGTAATGGAACGGGCTCGCCTGTTCGGGTCTGGCATAGATACGCTTGTCCGGCGAGACGGTTGCATACATCGAGGCGACATTCACAACGCGCGCTTCGCCGGCCGCTGCGGCCGCTTTGCGCAGGGCGGGAAGAGCCGCGCGCGCGGCCTCGAAGGCCGCCGTGACCGCGGACATATAAGTCTCTTCGAAGTCCGCCGGCTCCAGACTGGCGAACAGTTTGGGCGTCATCGAAACCGCGTTGTTGACGAGGATGTCGAGACGCTCGCGCCCGGAAAAGAACCGGCGCACCGCAGCGAAGTCGGCCATGTTGAAGGCGGCGCACTCGCAGCCGATGCCATCACGCTGCAACTCGGCGGCAAACGCCTTCAGCCGCCCCTCTTGCCGCCCGTTGAGGATCACATGCGCGCCGGCTTCGCCCAGCGCCCGCACCATGGGCCGGCCGAGATGTCCGGCGGCGCCCGACACGAAGGCGACGGCGTCGTCGAGCCGGAAGCGATCGCTGATCATTTGGGCCACAGGGCGGGATTGAGCAGCTGCTCGGAGACCCGCGGCATGCAATTGTCCACCAGTCGGCATTCCTCCATCGTCAACGGCCGCTTCACCGACAGGCGCAGATTGAGGTCGAGCTGCTCCGGCGTTTCGAGTCCGATGACGACGCCGTCGATGAACGCCTGCCCGCGGGCATAAGCCATGCACAGATCGGCCGCGCTTTCGCGATCGAGTTCGTCGGCCAGGTTGTGGATCATCGTCATGATCTCGTCGGCATCGACACCGGCGATCTGCGGCCAGGCCGCGGGATCGTCGGCCGCCAGCAGTCCTTGCAGGAAGACGCTGCGGGTGTGAACCGTGAGATTCCGTCTACGGACCATCTGATTGATGATGCCGGCTTCGCGCCAACGCCAGTCCAAGATGTTGAACGGCATCTGGATGTGCACGACGTGATAGCTCGCCAAGGCCTGTCTGGCCTCGGCAGGCGATTGCACAGAGACACCGAGGCGCTGGATCTTGCCCTGCTGCACGTACTCGATGAGCCGGCGCCAGATCGCCCCGTCATAGGCCGTCATATGGGCGCAGCGATGCAGCAGCAGCGTGTCGAGACGATTGCGCCGCAAGGCTTGGCAGGATTCGTTGACGCTTGCTTCGACCGCCGCGATCACTTCGCGGCGCGTGGAATCCGGTGTCAATTCGGTGAGCGGGCTGAGCTTGGTGACCGTGAAGGCTTTGCGTCCCGACAGCGCTTCCCCGAGCCTGTCCTCGGCGTCACCATAGGCGCGCGCCGTATCGAACTGCCGGATTCCCGAATCCACCGCGTGACGCACGAGCTGCAGCGCGGCCCGCCGTGACGGCTTGCCCGTTTTGTTGGTGGCTCCGTAGGGAAGCCCAAGCTGCACAGATCCGAGGACGAATTCGGCCATTTCCTCGCCCAGTGGGAGACGGCTACAAATTGTCATCACATGGTTAAGAAGCGCTTACGGCCGCCCTTTCTCTGCATGCTGCACCGCAGCAACCATGTTTTTGGCGCATTCGACGCAGGTGATTGCCACAATAAAGTTGCATAGTCCTTCAAGATGCGCGATGCGGGCGCCCGGTTTGGTGCTGCGCACCACAGCGAGGTGAGGAAATTCATGAAGAAGAGTGTTTTGCGGGCCGCGATCATCGCCTGCCTGCCGTTCTGCGCGATGAGCTTGGCCATCGCAACGACACCGGCCTATGCCGCCGACAAGGAAGCCAAACCGACAGTCAGCAGGTCGATCAGCCGGCTGATGGTCGAGGCCCAAAAGGCGTTGGAGGCGAAGGATTACAAGACCACCATTGAGAAGTGCGAGGAAGCCCAGAAGGCCTCGGATCTCACCGATTACGACAAGTACCTCATCAACCGCTTCCTGGGTGTCGCCTATTTCGGCCTTGGCCAGCGTGACAAGGCCCGGCAGGCCTTCATCGCCGTGGTCAAGGATCCGGCCACCCCGACAGAGGACCGCGCCCATCTCATTGGTCCCGCCGTCGGCTTGGCCGCGGAAGTCAACGACAACGCCACCGTGATCGAACTCGGCAAGCTCGCCATGAAAGACAACATCGCCAACGGTGAGGTCTACAGCAGGATGGCCGCTGCCTATTATCAGACCAACGATTTCCAGGACGCGATCACCTACGCCCAGAAGGGCGTCGATGCGTCCGTCGCCGAGAAGAAGATTCCGGAATACGGCCTCTATCAGATTCTGGCGTTCTCCTATGACAAGCTGAAGGACCGCCCGAACGAGGTGAAGGCCTTTGAGAAGATGGCGCGCGATTACGGCAAGCCCGATGATTGGGGCTATCTGCTCGACTTCTCGCTCGAAATCCTGCCGCAGGGCAACAAGACGTCCCGCGAAATTGCCGCCCTCGACATCTATCGCCTGCGCATGGTGGTCCATTCCACCTGGAGCCCGCAGAACTACCTGGAAGCCGAGGACGCCGCCCGGGCGATCCACTCCTGGGGCGATGCGCGCCAAGTCTTGTTGATGGGCATCGACAAGGGCGTGATCAACAAGCAGAAGATCGACCACATGCTCAGGCAGGTGGAAGCCGACGCCAAGAAGGACGAGCCCGCCCTGCCGCAGGTCGAGAAAATCGCCAAGAGCGGCAAGGACCTGACCAGCGTGGCCGAGGCCTATTACGGTTATGAGCGATACGACGCTGCCGAGCGCGTCGCCCGGAAGGCGATCGCTGCGGGCGGCCCCACCGTTGCCGAAGCCACATTGGTGATGGCCATGAGCGAAGTTCGCCAGGGCAACGAAACCGCCGCCAAGCAGACTCTCGCCAACTTCCAGGGCGACCCGCCCCTCACCCGCGCGGCCCAGCTCTGGAGTCTCTATTTGAACCGCCAATACGGCCAGAAACAGCCTGCGCCTGCAGCACCCGCTGCTCCCGCGCAGTAGCGCAACCTCTCGTCAGCCGGGTGTCCCTTGCGGACACCCGGCGACTCTTCCACCATGGATCGCCGACCTAGCAAGAGGGCCCATTGCTCGCCTTCCTGCCGTCTCTGATCTTCTTCCTGATCGCTCCCGTATCGGTGAGCCTGGCCATTTGGCTGGCTTTCGGCGCCGTGTTTGCGGTCGCCATCCGCACCTTCATCCCCACCGGATCTTTGCGCGTGTTTGATGCCTCGGGGCTGACGTTGTTCGGCGCCCTCGCGCTCTATGATGCCGTCCTGCAGCCGGGCAGCACCCCGGCCGATATCAGCCTGGTGGTGGAAGCCGGCCTTTTCGCCACCGCCTTGTGGTCGATCACTGTCGGCCAGCCCTTCACGGCGCCCTACCGCCTGTTCCGCCGCCGCCATGAGCCGGCACAGCTGGCCCGCGTGCACAGGCTTTTGGCATCGCTTTGGGCCGTCTGTTTCGCCCTCATGGCCGCGGTCGACGCGGGGACAGCCATTCTGCACCGCCTGTCGTCGGTCTGGGCCTCGGGACTGGGCCTTGTTTTTTTTGCCGCCGCGCTCACCTTTACTTGGCAATTCGCCCTCTATATCGACAAGCATCCGGAAGACATCCCACTCCTGGGAAAACGGTAGGAACGTCATGGAAATCGCCAAGGCCCTGGTGCCCATCGTCCGGGACCTCATGGCGACTGTCGTTTTCGTGGCGTTGTTCTGGATCACCAACAACATTTACGTGGCGACCGCTTTCGGCATGGCGCTTGGCATCAGCCAGAACGTCTGGATGCACCTTCGGCGCCGTCCCGTCGGCCTCTTGCAGTGGCTCAGCCTGGTTCTGGTCATGGTGTTCGGCGGGGCCACGATCCTCTTCCACAATCCCCACTTCATCATGATGAAGCCGTCGCTCTTGTGGCTGGCTTTGGGGGTGGTGATGCTGCGCCGCGACTGGATGGAGCCCTACCTGCCGCCACTGGTGACCGAAAACCTCGACAATCATCTGATCATTCGCGCCGGCTATGCCTATTCCGTCCTGATGTTCATGCTGGCGGTGATGAATGTGGTGGTGGCCTTCGCCGCCAGCGCCAAGTTCTGGTCGGTCTATGCGCTGATCGGCCCGGCGGTGGCGCAAGTGGCCTTGCTGATCGGCCTCTATTTCCTGTTCCGCAAACAGATCAATGAGCGCATACGCGCCCGCGCGGCGCGAGCGGCCGCCCAGACGGCCTGAGATATTCTTCAAAGCTTCCGTTGCGGGTCGCATGGCCTGACGCCCGCTCCGGCCTGTATCGTCTGCAGGCTTTTCGGGACAAGGCGGAGGACATCATGCGCGAAGCCGTGATCGTTTCGACGGCGCGCACCGGACTGGCCAAGTCGGTGCGCGGCGGATTCAACATGACCCATGGCGCGGTGATGGCCGGCCATGCCATCCACCATGCCGTCGAACGCGCCGGCGTCGATGCGGCCGAGGTGGAGGATGTCTTCCTGGGCTGCGCCCAGCCGGAAGGCGCCACCGGCATGAACATCGCGCGGCTGTCGGCGGTGCGGGCCGGGCTGCCGGTGACCACCGCCGGAGTGACCGTCAACCGCTTCTGCTCCTCCGGCCTGCAGGCCATCGCCTTGGCGGCGCAGCAGATCATCACCGGCGGCACGCCGGTGGCGGTGGGCGGCGGCGTTGAGTCCATTTCCCAGGTCCAGATGGGCGGCATGAACACCACCCACCTCACCGAGGAATGGCTGATGGGGGACAAGCCGGAACTCTGGATGACCATGATCGAGAACGCCGAGATCGTCGCCGGCCG
>JBJKRM010000307.1:0-2525 GCA_046704685.1 Rhizomicrobium sp. | reverse complement strand
CCCGGCGTTGCCTTCACCATCGCCATGATCGCGCTTTCGGCCAAGATGGCCAAGGCGGACGGGGTGGTGACCAAGGACGAGATCGAGGCCTTCGACCGCATCTTCCGGGTTCCGCCCGAGGAACAGGCGAGCGTGCGCCGCTTCTTCGACCTGGCCCGCCAGGACACTGCCGGATACGAGGCCTATGCCGCCCAGATCGCGCGCATGTATGCCGGTCAGCCGGCGGTGCTGGAAGACATCCTGGACGGCTTGTTCGAGATCGCGGCGGCCGATGGCGTTCTTCATCCCGATGAGGGGGCATTCCTCGAACGGGTGGCGGATATCTTCGGTTTCTCGCCCGGCGAATTCCGCCGCATCCGCGCCTCGCATTTCAAGCCGGATGCCGCCGATCCCTATGTCGTGCTGGGCGTCACCTATGATGCCGACAACGACGAGATCAAGCGCTCCTATTATCGCCTGGTGCGCGAGAACCATCCCGACAGCCTGATCGCCCGCGGCGTGCCCGAGGAGTTCATCCGCATCGCCACCGACAAGCTGGCGGCGATCAACGGCGCCTACGAGAAGATCCAGATCGAGCGCGGCCTCAGCTGAGGGGCGATCATTTCGGGCTTGCGGGCGTCCACAACACCCACACCAGTCCGCCGACCACCAGCACCACCAGAAGAAGCGCTTCCAGGAAGCCAGTGGCGTCGCGTGCGGCCAGCCCGGAGGCCGACACCTTCAGCCATACCGAAGAGGTGCCCGCCAGCCACAGCGCCAAACCGAACAAAACGAATTTGTAGCGCCGCTTCATGTCTGACCCGCGAAAGCCGGAGTTCGGTACTCGGATTAGCACTGCCACACCGGTCTTGACAGTTGATGATATTTTGATGATTATATCATCAAGAAACAATCCGATAATCAGCAAAGGAGGCTCTATGAGCAAAATCGGAGTAGGCGTGGGAGAGGACTTCCCGGTTGATGAGAACCAGGAGCCCGGAGGCGAGGACCGTCCGTTCCGCGGTTGCGGGAATCCGGCGCATCGCGCCCGGCGCGCCGCCTGGCGGCGCTTGCGCCATCAGATGCATGAAGAATGGCACGCCCGGCGGCGGGCGATGCGCGATGCCATGGACCCCGAGACGGTGCAGGCGATGCGCGAGCAGCATCTGCATCACCTCGTCATCGGCGGGCTTGCCGTGGTGGGGCTGGCGGCGGTGCTCGGTCTTCTGCGTCATCGCGACTGAAAGGAGCCCAGCATGCACGGACATCATCATCACCGGCGCTTCCGCGGCATGACCGCCGAAGCCATGCGCGCTGCGGCCGATGCCATGGAATCCGGCCAGGAGCCGGTGCGCGCCACCACGCGGGTGCAGCTTGAATTGCCGCCGCAGGCCATGGACCGGCTGCAACGCCTCAAGGACCGCACCGAAGCGGCGTCCTATGCCGAGGTGATCCGCAACGCCCTTCGCCTGTTCGAGGCCCTGGTGGACGAGCACGAAAAGGGCGCCGAGTTCTCGCTCAAGCGCGCCGACGGCGAGACGGTCGCCTACAAGATCTTTGTCTGAGCAGCCCGCTTGTCGGAGTGGCGGCGCTTCCTGTTAAATCGCCGCCCATGAGACTCGTCGAGGGGCTATCGCCCAACCTAGATGAACGCCCCTGCGCGGTCGACATGCTGGTGCTGCACTACACCGGCATGCCGACGGCGGAAGAAGCGCTGGCACGGCTGTGCGATCCGGATGCCAAGGTCTCGGCCCACTACACCATCGACACGGACGGCACGGTTTACCGCCATGTGTGGGAGGACCGGCGCGCCTGGCATGCCGGTGTGTCGTCCTGGGCGGGCGAGGCCAATGTCAACGGCCGCTCCATCGGCGTGGAGCTGGTCAATCCCGGTCACGAGTTCGGCTATGTGCCGTTCGCCGAGCCGCAGATCGCGGCATTGATCGAGTTGGCGCACGGCATCCTGTCGCGACATCACATCCCGTCGCGCTACGTGGTCGGTCATTCCGATGTGGCGCCGGGGCGCAAGACCGATCCTGGTGAGATGTTCCCCTGGCAGCGCCTGGCCAGAGCGGGCATTGGCGTCTGGCCGCGGTCATCGGCGCTGGATGACGCGGCGACACTGGAAGGCGACCAATTCAAAGCGGCGCTGGCCGAACACGGCTATGGCGTTCCGCCGCAGGTCGATGTCGCGCTCGATGCCGTGATCGGCGCATTCCAGCGCCATTTCCGGCCGTCATGCATCAACGGCGTGGCCGATGCGGAGTGTGCGGCGATACTCGCGGCGCTGCTCGACCGGTAGTCTCGCCTCCTCGGATTGGGAGGGGCTATGAAAACCATCGGTTTGATCGGCGGCATGAGTTGGGAATCCACGATCACCTATTACAAGCTGATCAACGAGGACGTGCAGAAGCGGCTCGGCGGCATCCATTCGGCGCGCATCGTAATGCATTCCTTCGATTTCGAGGACATCGCGGCGCTGCAGCGCCAGGGCGGCTGGGCGGCCTGCAACGCCGTCCTGGTGAGGGCGGGGCAGGGGCTCAAGC
>JBJKRM010000306.1:0-4675 GCA_046704685.1 Rhizomicrobium sp. | reverse complement strand
CTCGTGCATAAAGGACGGAGAACCCCGTCAATAGCGGTGCTCGCTCGCGTTTTTCGACCTCCCCACAAAGGCAGGGCAATCGCATATGGCCTCAACTTGTCATGGCCCTGACGTTGCCCCCAGCTTTTATCCAGTAGCGACTGGAATCTGGCGGTTTTCAATCTGCACAGTCGGAGCAACGGGACAAGGCGCGGAGCCGTTGCGGAGCGCAGCGCCTTGGCCTGTTGCGGTGAATTTTGCGGCGTAAACGGCTGGCGTGAGCCAGCCGATGCGAGAATGGGGCCGTACGGTGTTGTACAACAAAGCTTGAGACCGCCCACAGTACCGAGTTTCGTGAGCTGCTGTATCCCTGGCATCCGTGGTCTGGTTTGCGGGTTGGGATCCACAAGACAGTCGAACGCTCCGGCAGAGTGGTTTTCCGCTGCGATCTGAAGGCGTCTGATTCGGATCGATGGCTGGAGATTCCGGCCTGGATGTTTGACCGGGCCGCGTGCGCCAGAATCTGTCTCGAGTCCGAACCGCACGCCAATTTGGCCGCGTTGACGGGATTGGCGGCACTTTTGCGGAACGCGTCAAACAAGGGCGCCGCTGCATCGGCCGAGGTCATTTCGGGCGTATCACCTCTCTCTGGCAATTGGAATCGGGGAGAGGCCCATGCCAAGCCAGAGCAGACAAAGGTTGGCACGCCGCAGTGTGCCACAGCAGATCGACTTGTTCGCGGGGAGCGCCGTGACGGGGAAGATGCCCGCCTGGTCCGGATTACCGGCGGAGACGCAGGCGGCACTAACCGCCCTGATGACGCGGTTGATCTTGGATCACGCCAGCAAACGGCAGATCGTAACGGAGAACGGTCATGATCACTGACAAGATCCGGCCGCACCACCTGGAACGCAAAGCGATCCTTTATGTCCGGCAATCTTCGGCCCATCAGGTTTTGCACAACCGGGAGAGCAGCGCGCTGCAATACGCCATGCGCGATCGACTGACCACCCTTGGCTGGTCCGAGATCGAGGTGATTGATGACGATCTCGGCCGTTCCGCCGCGGGCAGCGTCCAGCGTGCCGGATTTGAGCGGATGGTGGCGCAAGTCTGCCTCGGCAAGATCGGTGCCGTCGCCGCGCGCGAGGTCTCGCGGTTCGCCCGCAATAGCCGGGATTGGCAGCAACTGATCGAGATGTGCCGCGTCGTCGACACCGTGTTGGTCGATCAGGAGACAATCTACGCGCCACGGCACGGCAATGACCGGCTTCTGCTCGGCCTCAAGGGGAGCCTCAACGAGTACGAACTCGATCTCTTGCGCCAACGCTCGCTGGCGGCCCGCTACGAGAAGGCCCGGCGCGGAGAACTTGTCGTCAGCGCGCCGGTCGGCTTCGTCAAAGCTGGTGATCGCTACGAGAAGGACCCGGACCGCCGTGTGCAAGAAGCGATCAGCCTGGTCTTCGACAAGGTTCTGGAACTCGGCAGCGCTCGGCAGGCTTTGCTCTGGTTCCTCGAACATGGCCTGGATTTGCCGGTTAAGGGCAAGAACGGCGAGACAGCCTGGCGGCGTCCAAACTACGCCACTGTCCACCGGATGATCGAGAACCCCATTTACGGCGGCGCCTACGCCTATGGTAAAACGGCGGTCGCGGCGGGCTATGACGGGGCACGTGTCAAGACCAGAATCCGCCGCAAGGCACGCGGCGACTGGCTGGCGCTGATGCCGAACACCCATGAAGGCTACGTCAGCTGGGAGAAGGCCGAGGCGATCCGCACCATGGTGAGCAGCAATATCCCGACCAGCCGCCATCACGGAGCCCCAAAACACGGCGACGCCCTGCTGGCTGGCTTGATCCGGTGCCGGCGCTGCGGGCGTAAACTGACGCTCCGCTACTCGGGCGCACACCATCACATCCCGCGCTACAGCTGCACGCGCGGCTGGATGGACAATGGCGAGCCGCGCTGCATCGCCTTCGGCGGATTGCGGGTTGATGACGCCATCGAGGAGGCCCTTCTGACGGTCGTAGGGCCCGGCGCCATTGCGGCCGCGGTCGCGGCCGAGAAGGAAGCCGGTCAACGGCGGGATCAGGTCCGGGATGCGCTTCAGCGCGATCTCGAGGCGGCCCGCTTCGCCACCGATCGGGCCTTTCGCCAATACGACGCCACCGACCCAGCCAATAGGCTGGTGGCCGGTGAACTGGAGGTTCGCTGGAACAAGACACTGGCCCGCGTCGCCGAAGTGGAAGCCAAAATCGCCGCTCATGACGCGGCTACGGCTCCGCCAGAGGTCGACCCGGCATCCCTGGCGACGTTGGCCGCCGATCTCAAGACTGTTTGGTCCGCTCCAACAACCGATGCCCGACTGAAGAAGCGCATCGTCCGCACTGTCATCCACGAGGTGATCGCCGACATCGACAACGCGGCTGCCGAGATTGTTCTGCTCGTCCATTGGATGGGCGGTGTTCACAGCGAGATACGCCTGCCGAGGCGCCGGCGCGGACAACGCAACGCCACGCCGGACGATGTGGTTGCCGCCGTGCGCCAGCTGGTGCTGATTGCCAATGACAATGTCATCGCCGGCATCCTGAACAGGAACGGGATCAAAACCGGATATGGCAACCGCTGGACGCGTGAACGCGTCACGTCGCTGCGTTCGCACTACCACGTCCCCGTCTTTAAGCCCGCGGAAGACGGGATCGAGCCGTGGCTCAACCTTGGCAATGCCGCGAAGTTGTTGCACATCGCACCCAAAACGCTCAGGATCGCCGCCGAAGCTGGCGAGATCGATGCCTCCCACCCACTGCCAGATGGTCCGTGGATATTCAGCCGTACCGTTCTTGCTGCTACACCAGCAATCGCCATCACCGAGCGCGCTCGCCAGAACCCACGCCACCCCACGGGATCGCATCCCGATCAGCAAAACCTGTTCTCTTCAACAACATAGACAGATGGGTGTTGTGATGCGCGCTTGTAGTCGCGCCGCCATTCTTCAAGCGCGGCACGGGCCTGGGCGAGCGAGGTGAACAGGGTCTCGTTCAAGAACTCGTCGCGTAGCCGGCTATTGAAGCTCTCGATGAAGGCGTTCTGAATCGGCTTGCCGGGGTCGATGTAGTGCCAATCGACGCCGCTGTCCGCCGTCCAGGTCAGGATGGCATTGCTGGTCAGTTCCGTGCCGTTGTCGCTGCCGACCGTCTTGGGCTTGCCGTGACGGGCGATGAGAAGATCAAGCTCGCGCGCCACCCTCTTGCCTGAGAGTGAGAAGTCGGCGATCGCGACCAGGCATTGGCGGGTGCAGACGTCATAGATCGCCAGAATGCGGAAGCGGCGGCCAGAATCGAGCTGGTCTGACACGAAGTCCAGCACCCACAGATCGTGTGGCAGCGCCGGAACGGGCATGGGCGTCCTTGTTCCCATAGCCCTTTTGCGACCGCCCCGTTTGCGCACCATGAGCCGTTCCTCGCGATAGATGCGGAATAGACGTTTGTGGTTCACGACGAAGCCCTCTCGGCGCAGGAAGATGAGCAGGCGGCGATAACCGAAGCGGCGGCGTTCCCGAGCCAGGGCGACCAGCCGCTCACGCAGCTTGGGGTCGTCCGGTCGGCGCGAGCGATAGCGGACGGTCATCCGCTGGCAGCCGATCACCTGGCACGCCCGCCGCTCGCTCATCTCATGGGCCGTCTTGAGATGGGCGACAGCCTCCCGCTTCACGGCGGGCGTCACCATTTTTTTGACAGCAGATCCTTCAAGGCCGCGTTGTCGAGCATGGATTCCGCCAGAAGCTTCTTCAGCTTGCGGTTCTCGTCCTCCAGCGCCTTCAGCCGCCGGGCTTCCGAGACGTCCATACCCCCGAACTTGCTCTTCCAGTTGTAGAAGGTGGCCTCGCTGATGCCGTGCTTGCGGCAGAGGTCCGCCGTCTTGGCACCCAACTCGTGCTCCTTCAGCACCCCGATGATCTGCTCTTCGGTAAATCGCGAACGCTTCACAGTCTGGTCCTCCCTCAAGGGCCAGACTCCAGTTCAACCCGGAATAAACCGCGGGGGCAACGTCAACAGCGCTTTGACCACTCCGGCCTTCAGGTTGTCGCAGACGATCGCCTTGGGCACGCCGCCAAAGTAGTTCAGGGCGCAAATCTGCCCCGCGATCCAATCGGGTAGTTTCTGGCTGAAGCTCGCCATCGCAAACGTCAGCGACGAGGCCGCCAGCACCGCGACAAATATCTGGGCTTGGCGGATTTCGCCGGTCTCAGGATCGATTACTTCCACCGTCTGGCCGGCGTAATCGGTCTGCATCGCCGCGCCCGCCTCATGGCGATGGCGGAAGGTGGGATTGGCCCGGCGCTTGAACACGCCGTACTGCTCGCAAAACCAGGTGTAGCCGTAACCCTCGGGGTGGGCCGTCCGGTATTCCTGCCAGAGCAGCGTCAGTGTCACACCGGGACGCTTCAGTTCCTGGGCTACAACCGGCCACTCCGGCTCCGCCAAATCCTGAGGTGGGCGCCCAACCCGCCCAAACAGCACCCGCTCCAAAGCCCTGTCGTCGTCATAGGCCGGCCCCAGCGGCCAGCCCAATCCCGCCTGCCGCGCCCGCAACAGGTAGGTCGCCACCGACGTCTTGCTGAGATCAAGCCGTTCCGAGATGGCCCGGACCGATAACCCTTCCTGCGTCAGCCGCAGGATCGAGCGGATATCCTTCACCG
>JBJKRM010000305.1:0-6496 GCA_046704685.1 Rhizomicrobium sp. | reverse complement strand
GTCATGCCCTTGGCCGCTTCGGCGGTGGCCAGGCACGCCCCGACCGGGAAGCCGCCGCCGATCGCCTTGGCGATGGGCATGATGTCGGGCGTGATGCCGGCCCATTCGTAGGCGAACAGCTTGCCGGTGCGACCGACACCGGTCTGCACCTCGTCGAAGATCAACAGGAGGCCGCGGTCGTCGCACAGCTTGCGCAAGGCCCGCAGGAATTCGGGCGCCATCACCCGCACCCCGCCTTCGCCCTGGACCGGCTCGATCAGGATGGCCGCCGTCTCCGGTCCGACGGCCGCTTCCACCGCCTTGAGATCGCCCGGCGAGATGGAATCAAAGCCCTCCACCTTGGGGCCGAAGCCTTCGAGGTATTTGGGATTGCCGCCGGCAGCGATGGCCGCCAGGGTGCGGCCGTGGAAGGCGCCATCGAATCCCAGGATGCGGAAGCGCTCGGGATGGCCGCTGACGAACTGGTAGCGGCGCGCCATCTTGAAGGCGCATTCGCAGGCCTCCACCCCGGAATTGGTGAAAAAGCAGGTGTCGGCGAAGGTCGATTCGACAAGCCGCTGCGCCAGCGCCGCCTGCCCCGGAATCCGATAGAGATTGGAGGTGTGCCACAGCTTGCCGGCCTGCTCGGTCAGAGCGGCAACCAACTTGGGATGGGCATGCCCAAAGGCGTTGACGGCGATGCCGGCGCCGAAATCGAGATATCGCTGGCCATCCTCGGCGAACAGGTACGGCCCTTCGCCACGGACGAACGCAACGTCCGCCCGATTGTAGGTTGGCAGCAATGACGGAAACACCTCATCCTCCTCTTAGGCATGACTTTTGTGGATAAACCGCAGCGGGCTTTATCCGCTTTCCCTTGCCGTCACAAGCAAAGGGGGGCCGTTGGCCGGAATTCCGCCGTCACATGACTGGAATCACGCGCGAATTTTTCATGCACAGGGGGGCGTCATCCGCTGAGTCGGTTTCTGTGGACGAAGACAAAGTGGTTAAGCCCCATGTCTTGTGCGAGGCCCGACAGCCGCTACGATAGGTGGTGGCAGATGGCCAGAAGGAGCACCGCATGACCCAGGCCAATTGGACTGACGACCGCGTCGAACAGCTCAAGAATCTTTGGACCGAAGGGCTTTCGGCCAGCCAGATCGCCCGGGCGCTGGGCGGGGTGACCCGCAATGCCGTGATCGGCAAAGTGCACCGGTTGGGACTGGCCGGTCGAGCAAGCCCCTCGCGTGTCGAACGGCCCCGGATGCCGTCCACACCGCGTGTTTCGATCCGCTCGCATGTTCCCCCCGCCCCGGTGGTGGAAGAAGATCCGGTGACCCTCGACGACGGCAATTTTGCAACCGTTCTCACCATCAACGACCGCATGTGCCGTTGGCCGATCGGTGATCCGTCAGAGAATGAGTTCCATTTCTGCGGCCGCAAGCCGAAGGCCGGCTCACCGTACTGCGAAGCGCATGCCCGCAAGGCCTATCAACCGCAGCAGCAGCGCCGGGACAAAATCGCCAGCTGACGACCGCTGGCACTGAACCTGTTCGATTGCCACGGCCCGCTCCGGCGAGCCGTGGCTTTCGCTGAACCGAGCAACGAAACGCGAGACGAACCGCGCGAGACTGTGTTAGGCTCACCGCCATGAAGAAACGCGTCGAAAAGCCCAAAGCAAAGCCCGCAACGGACAAGAACAAAGTGGCGCGCAAAGAGCTGCCTGCCCGTGCCGCCGTAGCCGCCAACAGTCCGCACGACCACCTGCACAGCCTCTTGCGCGGAACCCACGCGCACAAGGTTTGCGAACGGTGATCGTCTGACCTCGGTCATCGACTTCACCGCCCGGTCTCTGCAAGGGACGGAGATCGCGCTCGGCGATTTCCGCGGCAAGGTGCTGCTGGCCGTCAATACGGCGAGTCGCTGCGGATTTACGCCACAATATGCCGGACTGGAAGCACTGCACCGCAAATTCGCGCCGCGCGGCTTTGCCGTGCTGGGTTTTCCCTGCAACCAATTCGGCGCCCAAGAGCCGGGCGACGCAGCCGAAATCGAACGGTTCTGCTCGGCGAATTTCGGCGTCAGCTTTCCGATGTTCGCCAAGGTGGAGGTCAATGGGCCGAACGCCCACCCGCTCTACCGCCACCTGACCAGGACCAAGCGTGGGGTGCTGGGAACCGCCAAGATCAAGTGGAACTTCACCAAGTTCCTGATCGATCGCGAAGGGCGCGTGGTCCGGCGCTTCGCGCCGGCGACCAAGCCGGAAAAGCTCGAAAGGGCGATTGAACGGCTGCTGTGATGGTGGTCAGGCGGGCTGAACCGCGATACTGCCTTCCAGGGCATAGCCGGCCGAGCGCACCGTGCGAATCGGATCGTTGGTGCCATCGACATTGAGCGCCTTGCGCAGACGCCCGACATGGACATCCACCGTGCGAGCCTCGACATAGACGTCGGAGCCCCAGACCGCATCCAGCAATTGCTCGCGGGAGAAGACGCGCCCGGGGTGCTGGATCAGGTGATCGAGCAGCTTGTATTCCGTGGGGCCGAGATGAATTTCCTTGCCGGCGCGGCGCACCCGGTGGGCAGCGCGATCCATCTCGATATCACCGACCGTGACGACATCTTCCGCAAGACTGGGGCGGATGCGACGCAGAACGGCGCGCAGACGGGCCAGAAGCTCGGTCATGGAGAATGGCTTGGTGAGATAGTCGTCGGCTCCGGTGTCGAGGCCGCGCACGCGATCGGATTCCTCACCGCGCGCCGTCAGCATGATGATCGGGACGTTGCGCGTCTCCTGGCGGCTGCGCAGGCGGCGGCAGACTTCGATACCGGAGAGCTGCGGCAGCATCCAATCCAGCAGCACGAGATCGGGCTTCTCTTCGGAAGCCACCAGGAGGGCTTCTTCGCCGTCCATGGCTTCCAAGACCCGGTAACCTTCGCGCTCCAGATTGTATCGGAGCAGGGTCACCAGGGCGCTTTCGTCCTCGGCAACGAGCACCGACGGTTTCATGGCTTATTCCTTTTTCTCGAAACGAACGCTGGTCTGGCTGGTGACATCGCCCTTGGGGCGGTCGATGGCCAGATGGCCGCCGGTCACCATGTGATAGATCACCTCGGCGATGTTGGTGCAGTGGTCGCCGGCCCGCTCGATGTTCTTGGCAATGAACAACAGATGCGTGCACAGGCCGATGGTCCGCGGATCCTCCATCATGTAGGTGAGGAGCTCGCGGAACAGGCTGTTGTACATCTCGTCGATTTCGCCGTCCTGCTTCCACACCATCTCGGCGGAGTCGGCATCGCGGTCGGAATAGGCGTCGAGCACCAGCTTGAGTTGCGACAGCGCCTGCCCGCCCATGCGGGCCAGACTCTGCGTCAAGCGGATCGGCGGCTCGCTGTTGAGGACGATGGCGCGCTTGGCCACGTTCTTGGCCAGGTCGCCGACCCGCTCGAGCTCGCCGGCGATCTTGATCGCCGCCAGGGTCTCGCGCAGGTCCACCGCCATCGGCTGGCGCAGCGCCAACACCTTGAGCGACTGCTCCTCGATCTGCTGCTGCAATTCGTCGACGCGCCGGTCGCCGGCCACGACGGCTTCGGCCCGCGCCGTATCCCGGCGGGCGATCGCCTCGATAGCATCGGCCAACTGGGCTTCAGCCAATCCGCCCATCTGCGCCACGCTGGAGGCGAGCGCCTCAAGCTGTTCCGTGAAGGCCCTAACCGTATGGTCCGCCATGCCGCCTACCCGCTGAAATTGCCGTGACGATTCACACCGTCCACGCGATCCGTATGCGATGTTTTTATAACAGTTCCGTGACAGCCGCATCTGCCGCCTTTTTGGCGGCGGGAAGCGTGATGGTGAACGTGGAACCCTGCCCCAGGCGGCTTTCGATCTGCATCCGGCCATTATGACGGTTGACGATGTGCTTGACGATCGCCAGCCCCAGCCCCGTGCCGCCTCGCTCCCGGCTCCGCTTCACGTCGACGCGGTAGAAACGTTCCGTCAGCCGCGGAATCGCCTCGACCGGGATGCCCTCGCCGTCGTCCTTGATGCTGGCGGCCACCATTGTCGCAGGCCCGCGGCGCCCCGCCGCCGCCACCGGCTTGAGGGCAATCTTCACCTCACCGTTGTCGCGGCCGTACTTGATGGCGTTGTGGATCAGATTCTGGAAGAGCTGAACCAGCTCGTCGCGCTCTCCCAGCACCGCCGGCAACCCCTCCGCGACGTCAACTGAGACCGTGATCCCATCGGCTTTGGCCAAGGGCGCCAGGGCCGCTACCGCCTGACGGATGACCGCTTCTAGCGACACCTCGCCCTTTGGCGGCACATGCTCGTTGAGCTCAATGCGGGTGAGCGACAAGAGGTCCTCAATCAACCGGCGCATGCGCTCGGCTTCCACGGCCATGATATCGAGGAATCTCTCGCGCGCCTCGGCATCATCCCGGGCCGGACCTTTCAGCGTCTCGATAAAGCCGGATACCGCGGCCAGCGGCGTGCGCAACTCATGGCTGGCATTGGCGATGAAATCGACACGCATCTGCTCGGTACGCTTCATCGCGGTCACGTCGTGCAGCAGCAGCATCACGACGGCGGGCTCGACGCCCACACGCGCAGTATAAGCCTGGTAATGGCGTTCGATCGGCACCCGGTTGGCAAAATCGGCCGCACTTGGCACGCCGGTCGAAGAGGTGCGCGCCAAGGCCTCCAGAACAGCCGGGGTGCGCAGCAGGGCCGAGACGTGCTTGCGTTCCACGCCAACGCCAACCACATCCCGCATGGCGCGGTTGACCAGCAACACGCGCTCGCCGGCGTCCACCAGCATCAAGGGATCGGGCAGCTGCTCCAGCATCGTGCGCGCCATCGGCGAAAGGGCCGTGAAGTCGGTCTCGTCGCGCTCGCGTTCCGCCTTGCGCGCCAGCACCCGCGGCCTCTCCCCAATGCCGGCCGAAATCGCCGCCACGGCGACCACCACAACGGCAAAGACAAGAGCCTGCGGGCCAAGCCAAGCGAACACCGCCGCTCCAATGATGAGAGCAGCGGCCGCCGTCCATAGGGCCCGGCGTAACATTTCCCAGAAGGCGGCGTCCTTGTTCACGGCGCCAACCTCATACCGATTCGCGTTCACAGACATCTTATGCGCAATTTGGCCGCAAACTGCGACGGTTCAATTACGCTGGGCGCGCCAATGCGCTCAAGTTGGGTACGGTAATCTCCGGATGCGTCATTGTTTCCACGGCGCCGCAGCCCAGAAAAGCTTGCGTTGCAGCACAGACCCGGTTGCGGACCGTCCCGGCAAGACCGCCACCGGCGCTCAAGTGACGGCCGCCAAGCCGCTGCAATTTCGCTGCATCCGAAGCACCGGCCAAGGTGAGCACATCGAAAGGCAACCCGATCTTCGGACCGTGCGCCCGATCGTCAGGCCGCCGAGCAACAGATCAGGGCCTGCAGGCTGAGTGCGAAAACCCTTGTCCAGCCCCATCACAGCAAGCCCTGCCTGAACACCCCCTGACCGGCATGGCGCGCTTCATGCGCCAACAGCCACTTCTTGCGCTCCAAACCGCCGCCATAACCGGTCAGCGAACCATCGCTGCCGATCACGCGGTGGCAAGGCACCACCACACCGATCGGGTTGGAACCGTTGGCAAGGCCAACGGCTCGCATCGCTTTCGGCGTCCCGATCCGGCGCGCCAAGGCGCCATAACTGAGGGTCTCGCCGGCCGGTATTGCACGCAGCGCATTCCAGACCCTGTTCTGGAATGCCGTGCCCGCAAACACGACGGGAAGGTCATCGATGACGTGCACGTCTCCTTTGAAATAACTGGCAATAGCCGTCGAGAACCCGAAGGGATCACTTCGGCGCACCATTCCGCTCTCACCGAAACGTGATTGCGAGCGGTCGTTATCGTACCAGCCAAAATGGTGGAGACGACCCGCGCCATCACAGACGATCTGCGCTTCGCCGAGCGGCGTGGAAATGCGATCAAAAAAGAGATCAGCCACGCAGCACCTCCGCATCATGCGCCCACAGATGCTGCGCTGCGTAAGCACGCCAGGGCCGCCAACGCTCGGCAATAGCCAGCAGCAGCTTGGCTGTCGGGCGCTCGCCGTTCTTCGCCACCACGGGGCAACGCAACAGCGCCAGATCGGCGGCGGGAAAGGCATCGCTGTCGCGCAGGGCGCGCAAGGCCCAATATTGCGCCGTCCACGGACCGAAGCCCGGCAAGGCAAGCAGGCGCTCCACCGCCTCTTCATAGGTGCCGACGGGATCCAGTAGATGCGGATCGGCAGCGGCGGCCTCGGCCAGGCACTTCAGAGATTTCAGCCGCGCCGCCGGCATGCCAATGGTGACGCCGGTGCGGGCCAATCGCGCCGGGCTGGGGAAGACGGCGTGGAGGCGGTCGTCACCGGTGATGTCGGGCGCGAGCCGCGGTGATGAGATGGCCACCAGCCTGCCTGCCAATTTGCGCGCCGCGGCGACACTCACCTGCTGGCCGAGGATGGCGCGAACCGCCAGCTCAAAAC
>JBJKRM010000304.1:0-2987 GCA_046704685.1 Rhizomicrobium sp. | reverse complement strand
AGTACATTGTAGGCTGGGTAGCTGTATTGGCGGCCTTGCGCCAATTCGTCTTTGATCATCGCATGGGGTGGGCGGCCAGACAGGAACTCCCGCAGGGTCAGTTGGCGCTACGGCGAGGGGGCTAGAGCGAGTCGGAATGAGAATGACTGCTGTGCGCCGTGGGCGGTCGGTAGCGTAGTCAAAATGAAACGGGCGCCCAAGGGAGATAGCCGTCGTTGGCGAGACAGTCGGTTGCAGGCATCATCGCGGAGGAAAGGATAGCTCCGTGAATGACTTTGTTTGCCGCAAGCGGACGTTCCCGGGTACAACCCCAGCTCGCTGTTTCAGACCGCGGGTGCCGATGCCGCCATCGGAGTCAAAAGCACGAATTCCAGTTTGTGTTGATTACCGAGTTAAACGTAAAAAGAGGTTCAGGCTTTTCCCTTCTCCAGAATCGATCATGCTGCCCATTGGGCCGAGAGGGCTTCGGCCTGTTGCAAGACGTTCTGGACTGCCGCGTCCTGGAGGTCCGGGGGATAGCCGTACTTGCGAAGGATGCGTTTGACGAGAACTCGCATGCGGGCGCGAGCCGTTTCCATATGCATCCAATCAACGCTGACATTCTTGCGTATGGCCTCGACTAGCTCATGGGCGATGACGCGAAGCTGCGGTTCGCCCATCGCCTGCCGGGCGCTGTCATTCTCAGCAAGGGCGTCATAGAAGGCGATTTCTTCGTCCGACAGGCCGGTCTCCTCACCACGCTGTCGCGCCGCGCGGATGTCCTTGGCTAGCTTGATCAGCTCTTCCAAAACTTCGACTGTGCTGATCGCATTGGCATGATACCGTGCGATCGAAGCTTCCAGACGTTCGGAAAAAGCGCGAGCTTGAGTTACATTGCGCCGCGCTTGCGAGCGAACCTCTCCGTTGATGAGCTTGCGCAGCGCTTCGAGCGCCAGGTTCTTCTTGTCCAGCTCCCTGATCTCTGCCAGGAAATCGTCTGACAGGACTGACATATCTGGTCTTTCGATCCCGGCCGCCCGCATGATATCGACGATTTCGGTGGAGACAACGGCCCGGCTGACGAGTTGCTGAATGGCAAGTTCGCGATCCGCTTGGTTTCGACCAGAGCCCGTTTCGCTCTTGACGAGGGCGGCGCGTATTGCCTGGAAGAATCCCACTTCGTCGCGGATGTCTTTCGCGGTGTCGCTCGAGGCGGCTAAGGCGAAAGACTTAGAAAGCGCGAGGACGGCATCACCGTAGCGACGGTGCGCTCGCTTCTTGCCTTCCTCGGTCGATTCTTTCGAGGCCGCTTCCTGCTGGAAGGCCAGAACCCATTCTATTGCGCCGGCCATGATGAACAAACGCATCTGGGCCGACGCGCCCGCCCCCAGAGCCCCCCCATAATCGAAGCCACCTTTGACATTCGGGGCGAACATGGCACGGACGATCTCGTATTTTTCGCTGAGGACGGCAATGGCCTTGTCCTCGTCAATGCCGGTCTGTTCCTGGTCCGGCCGGGAGTATTGTCCGAGGGCGTTCTTCAGATTTTGAGCAATCCCGATATAGTCCACAACCAGCCCGGCCGGCTTGTCCCGGAACACGCGGTTAACGCGGGCGATCGCCTGCATAAGACCATGTCCTCTCATCGGCTTGTCGATATACATCGTATGCACGCACGGCGCATCGAACCCGGTCAGCCACATATCGCACACGATGACGAGGCGTAGTGGATCGTTCGGCTCCTTGGCGCGCTTGGCAAGAAGCTCGCGCCTCTTCTTAGGCCGCTTGCCAATATGGGGCTGCCATTCGAGTGGGTCCGAGGCCGCGCCCGTCATCACGACCTTGATGGCGCCGGTTTCGTCCTCGTCGCTATGCCACCGCGGCCGGAGCTTGATGATGGCGTCATAGAGCACGACGCAAATGCGCCGGCTCATGCACACGATCATCGCCTTGCCATCGAGTGCCGCAGTCCGGGCCTCGAAATGTGCGACGAGATCGGCCGCGATCATCCCAAGCCGCTTTTCCGATCCCACGAGCGCCTCAACGCTCGCCCATTTGCGCTTTAGGCGTTCCTGCTCAAGCTCCGCGTCCTCATCTATGATCGCTGCGATTTCAGCATCGATCTTCGGCTGTTCACCCGCGTCCAATTCGATACGTGCTAGTCGGCTCTCGTAGTAGATGGGTACCGTGGCCTCATCCTCGACCGCGCGGCTGATGTCGTAGATGTCGATATATTCGCCGAACACGGCCGGCGTGCTCACATCTTCCTTCTCGATTGGTGTCCCGGTGAAGCCGATGAAGGATGCGTTGGGCAGTGCGTCACGAAGGTATTTTGCGAAGCCGTAGGAAACCGCCGCTGTCTTGCGATCGACCTTTGCGCGAAAGCCATATTGGCTGCGGTGGGCTTCGTCCGCGATAACGACGACGTTCCGCCGGTCCGTCAGGAGCGGATAATCATTCCGGCTGCTTTCAGGGGAAAATTTCTGGATCGTGGTAAAGATGACGCCGCCGGAAGGCCGGTCGAGCAGATGGCGCAGCTCGTCCCGATCGCCGGCCTGTTGCGGCGTCTGCCGCAAGAGATCGAGGCACATCGAAAAGGTGCCGAACAACTGGTTGTCGAGATCGTTTCGGTCCGTGATGACTACGATTGTTGGGTTTTCCAGCTCGGGCCTATGCACCAACTGGCCAGCATAGAAGGCCATCAACAGGCTCTTGCCCGATCCCTGCGTATGCCAGATGACGCCGATCCGCTTGTCGCCGGGAGGGTGAGCAGCCGCGTTCGGCAACCCGTATTGTGCCGGTTCCTCGCGCAGACCAAACGTCGGTGCTTGGGCGGAAACCGGCGGCAGCGCCCGCAATGTTGAAGCAACGGCACGATTCACTGCATGATACTGGTGATATCCGGCAATGATCTTGATGGTCTCAAGCTGCTTGTCCTTGGTCTCGATCTGCCCGAAGACAGTGAAATTCTTAACCAGATCGAGGAAGCGATGCTTGTCGAATACTCC
>JBJKRM010000303.1:0-4552 GCA_046704685.1 Rhizomicrobium sp. | reverse complement strand
GGGTTGGATTTCCATGGTAGGGGCCCGACGGAAATGCACTTGATTGCCGCGTCGGATGCCGATGAAGGTGACGTCGGCAAGCCCTGTCTCCTGAGCGACCTCACTGCCGAGCTTGCCTACCATCGGAGAACTTTCCGGCACGCGCAGTTCCACTTGATAGGAGTTGGCTTCCGCGAGGGTCTGTAGTTCGTCGGTGCGGCGTGGCACCAGTCGCCAGCCGCCGATGGCGACGAAAACCACGCCGGCCAGGGCCACGATGATGCCCACTGGCGTGAAGTCGAACATGCCGTAGACATGCCCGAGGCGTGACTCGCGGATAGCCGATGCCACGATGTTTGGTGGCGTGCCGATCAGGGTTACGACGCCGCCGAGGATGGTAGCGAACGATAAGGGCATCAGGGTGATGCCGGGCGGCCGGCGGCCCCTGCGGGCGGCCTCGACGTCGAGCGGCATGAGCAGCGTCAGTGCCGCCACATTGTTCATTACCGTCGACAGGGCTGCACCGATTCCTGCCGTAACGGCAATATGGCCGCCAAGGCTGCGGTTCTTTGCCGTGATGAACCGCGCCATCGGAGTCAGCACGCCGGAGTTCTGCAGCGCGCGGGAGACGATCAACGCCAGTGCCACCACCACGACGGCCTCGTTGGAAAACCCCGAGAAAGCCTCCGCTGCGGGCACAAGTCCTAGCGACACGGCGATCAAGAGGCCGAGAAGCGCGACGAGATCATGGCGTATCCGTCCCCAGGCGAGCATCCCGAGGATAGCTGCGAAGAGCACGATGAGGGTCGTCTCGCCCGAATTCATGTCCGATCCTTTGCAGCGGTCAGGCCTCGCAATGCCCCGACCAGGGTCGAGAAATCCGCCGGCCATTTTGATTCGAAACGGAGGGTCTTATGCAAGGAGGGGTGCTGGAAGCCCAACAACCAAGCGTGCAGCGCCTGGCGTGGGAAATCCGCAATGATTCGATAGGCGGTTTCCTGTTCGGGGTTTTTGGCGCGTGGCGCCTGCCGGGCGCGACCGTAGCTCGGGTCGCCGATCAGCGGGTGGCCGAGATGGGTAAGGTGGACGCGGATCTGGTGGGTCCGTCCGGTCTCCAGCCGGCATTCAACCAATGAGGCTATGGGCCGGGTTGGCTCTCCGAACCGTTCCACCACGCGGTAGCGCGTGCGCGCCTCCTTGCCACCGCTACGCATCACACCCATGCGCTTACGGTCGAAGGGATTGCGTCCGATTTGCGTTTCGATTCGCCCTTCGCCGAGCCGCGGTGATCCCCAGATTACGGCGTGGTAAGCCCGTTCGATGGTGTGATTGGCGAACTGCTTGGCCAGGGAATGCATGGCACGCTCGTTCTTGGCTGCCACCAGAAGGCCGCTGGTGTCCTTGTCGAGTCGGTGGACGATGCCCGGCCGCGCCACGCCACCCACTCCGGACAGCGACTCACCACAATGGGCGATCAGGGCGTTGACCAGGGTTCCGTCGGGGTTTCCGGCCGCCGGGTGCACCACCAGCCCGGCCGGCTTGTCGATCACGACAAGGTCATTGTCTTCGTAGACGATGGTCAGCGGGATGTCCTGGCCGGCTGGTTCGGCGGGAACTGCCTGCGGCAGATCGATGTGATAGATCTCGCCAGGTTTGACCCTGTGGTTGGGGTCTTTTATCGTCTCGCCGCCGCCGCGCGTGGTGCGGCCGTCGTCAGTGAGGCGCGTTACACGGCCTTCATCAATCAGTTGACGCAAACGGGAACGGCTCATGTCCGAACACGAAGATGCAAGATACCGGTCGAGCCTCTGGCCTGAATCAGCGGACGAGACATACAGCGACCGCGAACCAGCGGAGGAGGAGTTCTTAGGAGTCACGCAAGCAGCACCAGTGGGTCCCAAATCGACCACAGGTTACCGCTTGATGTTGGGTGTCGTCATCGGTCTTGGTGCCCTGATTGTCATCGGCTTCGGCGTCCTCGTCGTCGGGTTGGTGAAGGGCTGGGGCCACCATGCAAAGCCCGCCGCGACGGCGGCTGCCACTGCAACCGCTGCAAAGAAGCCGGTTTCGTTGGAATTGGCGCCGGGTTACCGCATCCTGTCGAGCGACACCCAACCCGGACGTCTGATTCTGCATGTGCGCTCGGATACCTCCGATCAGATCTTGATCATCGACACCAAGGACGGCCACATCGTCGCGGTGATCCACGGTCAGGCACCGAAGTAGGCACGATCTGCCCTACGAAGTAGGGGGGGCAAAGCGGCGAGGGGTGATTTGACTCTGATCCTTCCTGCTCATCTGCAGAGCCAGCTTTCGACCACCGCCCGCGAGGCGGCTCCGCGCGAATGTTGCGGCCTTCTGGAAGGCGTGCGCGAGGGGGATGCGATCCGTGTCGGCGCGCTGCACCCTACAGCCAATCTGGCCGTCAATCCTTTCGTTCACTTCGAGATCGATCCGGCGGTCCATCTGCGGCTGCTGCGCACCTTGCGCGGCTCGGAGCGGGAGATTGTCGGCTGCTACCATTCTCATCCCAACGGACGCAGGTCGCCATCGCCGCACGATCGTGAAAACGGATGTGAGGAGGGGTTTGTCTGGATTATAATTGTTACCGGTATCGCCCCCGAAATTCTGGCTTTTCAAGGCCCAGCTTTTACACCGCTTTCCGTCCGAGGGTGACCATGACTTTCCGTCCCCTGATTTTTGCCCGTGCCGTTGGCCGTGCATGGAGTGCAAGGAGCTCGCCACCAACCGCCCGCCACCAGCTCCCAGGCGCCGGCGGGCGGCTGAGCCGCCCCTGTGTTGCCTGCCATGTGCGGGTGGTCGGATCGCCGCGTGTTCCGCGGCAATCCGGTTGGGGAACGCCGCTTGAACCGTCCGCCGCGCCCCCGTATAAGCAGCCCCTTCCGCTGTGCTCCCATCGTCTAGCGGTCTAGGACGCGGCCCTCTCAAGGCTGAAACACCGGTTCGAGTCCGGTTGGGAGCGCCATTTCTCCGATAAACAGTGTCCGGGCCAGTGGTGACGCCTTGCGGTCGCTTTTCCGAGCGCGAGCGGTCCGAGGCGCAGTCGTTTGGGTTTCATCCTTGGCGAAGGTGGCTAAAGTCGGGCGCGTAACCGCGATCGATTGAGGCCGTCATGACACTCGACAGACGAACGCTGCTGGCAGCCGGGGCCGCCTTTGGTGCCTCGACGGCTTTTGCCGCCCCCAAGGCTGGTGCCCGTCTGACGCTGCACCCGTCCGAAGTGCTGAACGAGGTTCCGCGCGACTACAGTGGCTTTTCGGTCGAGACCTCCCAACTCAGCGATCCGACATGCTTCGACGCAGGCAATACGAGTTGCGTGGCGATATACCGTCGGCTCAGCCGCCAAGCCGTCCTGCGCATCGGCGGCAATTCCAGCGAATTCTGCTGGTGGAAGTCGACCGCCGACGCCCAGCCACCGCAGATCAAGGTCAAAGGCCAGGGGCGCGCCGATAATTATATGCCGCAGCACTTCTGGCCGGTGACGCCCCAGGCCATCGACAATCTGCGCGGCTTCCTGGACGCCACCGGTTGGAGCTGCATCTACGGTCTCAACTTCGGCACCGGCTCGCCCGAGCGCGACGCCGAGGAGGCCGCGTATGTCGCCAAGGTACTGGGGCCCAAGCTGCGCTTCTTCCAGATCGGCAACGAGCCGGACCAGTATCGCACGCCCAACAACCTGCTACGCCCGCCGGGCTGGGATTTTGCGGATTATTTGAAGGAATGGCTGGCGATCGCTGATGCCGTCATCCGCCGCGTGCCGGAGGCTCGCTTCGGTGGTCCCGATGTCGGTACGTCGGCCGATTGGATTGTGCGCTTCGCCAAGGCGGTGCCGCCAAAGCTGGGTTCCCGCCTAGTGGTGCTGAGCGGCCATTATTACGCCGAGGGTCCGCCCAATTCGCCGGACGCCACCATAGCCAATCTGCTCAAGACCGATCCGCGTATCGCCGAGAGCATGGCCGAGATCATGCCCGCGGCAAGGGCGGCTGGCCTCACCTTCCGCCTGACCGAAGGCAACAGCTGCTATCGCGGCGGCAAGCCGGATCTCAGCAACGCGTTGGCTTCGGCCTTATGGGGCGGTGACTTCGAGCTTGATTTGGCGTCGCGCGGCTGCAAGGGCATCAATTTCCACGGCGGCACCGCCCAGCAGATTTCCGGCAGCATCGGTGACAAGTTGCCTGGCGCGCGCAACGCGGCCGACATGGCGATCGCCCGCCTCGGCACCTTCTATTCGCCGATTGCCGGCGACCGGGCTGTAGGTTATTCGGCGCGTCCCTTGTTCTACGCCATGATGCTGGTGGAGCAGTTTGCGGGCTCTACGCTCGTCGCCAATTCGTTTGATGCAGCAGGGGCCAACGCCACGGCCTACACGGCAAAATCGCCGGGCGGCTATCGCATCGCGCTGTTCAACAAGGATGCGACACGCGATCTCGATGTGAAGATCGATCTTGGCGGCAAGGCGCGGTATGCGCGGATGTGGCGGCTCACCGGCCCGGCGCTGGATGCCATCAAGGGCATCAGTTTGGCTGGTGCCGAGGTGCAGCATGGCAGCGCG
>JBJKRM010000302.1:0-4115 GCA_046704685.1 Rhizomicrobium sp. | reverse complement strand
CAGATGCTGGCCTATTATGCCGCCGTCGCCAAAGGCACCGACGTCGACCAGCCGCGCAACCTGGCGAAATCGGTTACGGTGGAGTAGGGCGGCCTTTCACCTCGCTGCGGCTGCGCTATTGCACGTTCGCGATTGTAGCTCCGGTTGTCATCCCCGGCCGAGCGATCGGAGCAGAGCGACGATCGCGAGGGGAAGGGGACCTAGGGGCCAACCCATAGCGGATTTTGAAGAACCCTCGCATCGCGCATTGTTCGCGTTGCATCAATCATGCGCGCGACGCTCGACCGGGGATGAGTCCATCTTGGATCAAACCGATAACACGCGGCATCAATCACTTGCTCCCACCTCGCCAAAGGCACCGACGTCGACCAGCCGCGCAGTTGGTGAGGTCCTGGAGTAAGGCGGGCTAGCGCCTCCGCCGCAGGCTCGACCATTCCGCATTGCTCGCCACCGCTGACAGCGGCACGCCGATGACGAATAGCAGCACCACCCCGGCGCCGAACAAGAGCCAGGCCTTGTTTTCCCTCAGCATGGGCGGGCTCGTCACGATGATGCGGGCGTGTCGCCGTTGAAGACCCGTAAGGTCGTTGTGCGCCGTGACGGCCAGTTCGAAGCGCTGGCGTCCGTGCGGCCTGATCTCACCGGTGGTGAAGGTAACAGCCTCGGCGTCGTCGTCTTGCATCGATGTCAGCGCGCCGCGTTGCGATCCTTTGGCCACCACGTGCCCGCCGCTGAGAACCTCCCAGCGCAGCGCCGGCTGGAACCGCGCATTGGTGCAGGCCCATTGCCGCCACCACAGCACCGCATGCGGCGCGCAGCGCTGCTCGTCGCGCACGTTGGCCTTGGTGGCGCGGTACTGGATCGACAGCCTCTCGGGATAGGCGAGGACGAACGGCGCGGTCCGTGTTTCCCCGGCGCGCACCGGCGCGGGGAAGTCGAACAGCACATCCGCGCGCGGGGCGAAGAGCAGGGCCCAGACCATCCAGACCAGCGGCATGGTGCCGGCCAGGAACAGGCCGGTCCACAGCGCCAGATGTAGGGTGGAGCGGGTCATGGTTTCGGCCCGGACACGGTGAGACGTTCAAGCCCGGCACGATGTGGCCCGCACCTTCTGCGCATGCCTGATTCCCCCGAACCCAACCTACGTTAGGCACAGGATGCGCCAAACGGGCGGCGGGAAACGGCCGCAGGCAGCTACTCTTTTGATACATTTAAGGAATATTTACCTTGTACAAAACAAGAACAAGGTATATTATCTTGAGTGAGATGAATGCGAGGAGGTGGAATGGCACAGAAAAAGGGTCGCGAGCGGCGAGGGCGCAAAGCAGCACTCCGTTTTCGGGATGCGCTCTGGGCCGCGTGTCGCTTCTCCCAAGCGGCGCGTCTTGGAATGGAGCGGCCATGGCTCAACCCGCGCCCGGAGGCGGTGCCGCTTGGTGCCGCCGAAGCAGGCCGATTTTCCAACAGGCAGAGGACGTTAGGTGACGAAAACCCGATTGGAACCACAAATTAGCCGTGTTCGCCATGGCCGGCCGCGCAAGCGGGTTTTGATCCCGCCATCACAGCGCCAGATGTCCGAAGCCGCCGAGGCGCCACGGCGGCGCCGGGGCGCCCAGCCGGGCAATCACAACGCCCTCAAGCACGGCTGCTGCTCGCGCGCGATGAAGGCCTTCAAGGCCGAAATCCGGTCTGTTGTCTGCGAGACGCGCCAGGCGTCGCGGTGGGCGCTGGGGCTGGTCGATTACAGGGCGGCCAAACGCGCCCGAACGAAAACCGCCGCCCGCCCGGCGCCGACAGGACACCGGGCGGGAGGCGCAACCGTAGAACGATGAACGGCCTATTGCAGCATGCTGCGCAACATCCAGGCAGTCTTCTCGTGCAACTGGATGCGCTGGGTGAGGAGATCGGCCGAGGCTTCGTCGCCGGCTTTCTCCACGACCGGGAAGATCTTGCGCGCGGTGCGGACCACCGCCTCCTGGCCCTTCACCAGATCGTCGATCATGTCGGTGGCCGAAGGAACGCTGGTGCTCTCCTTGACGCTGGAAAGCTTGGCGAACTGGGCATAGCTGCCCGGCGCGAAATGGCCCAGGGCCCGGATGCGTTCGGCGATCAGGTCCACCGCCAGTGCCAGCTCGTTGTACTGCGTCTCGAACATCAGATGCAGCGTGTTGAACATCGGGCCGGTGACGTTCCAGTGATAGTTATGGGTCTTGAGATAGAGCGTGTAGCTGTCGGCCAGAAGGTGCGAAAGACCGTCCGCAATCGCCTTGCGCTTCTTGTCGTCGATTCCGATGTCAATGGTGGGAGCATCGTTGCGTGCGATCGTTTCCTTGTGTGCCATCGTGATATCATCCTTTTTGCTGCGAGATCCGGGCTGGCAGGCCCGGCATTGCGGTCATCCTGTATCCGTCTAAAATGGGTTGAAAGGCTGAATCGCACATGGGTGCAAACCGCCGCAGGCTGGCCGGAAACGTCACCCGACCCATTCATCTCTCTGGACGAAACGCATCAATTCGGTTTCATTCCCGCCCATGAGCGACATCAATCATCTCAAGCACGAGGCTGCAGCCCGAGCCCTGGAATTCGTCAGCGACGGCATGCGGGTCGGGCTCGGCTCCGGCTCCACCTCGGAATCTTTCATCGACCTGCTCGGTGCCCGGGTTCGCGGCGGCCTCAACATCATCGGCGTGCCGACCTCGGAGCGCACCGCGCAGAAGGCGCGCGGCCTCGGCATCGTGCTCGGCAATCTCAATGATCTGGCGCCGCTCGATCTTGACGTCGATGGCGCCGACGAATCCAACCACCGGCTCGATCTCATCAAGGGCGGCGGCGGCGCGCTGCTGCGCGAGAAGATCGTGGCCGCGTCCTCCAAGCGCATGGTCGTGATGATTCATGGTGACAAACTGGTCGACAAGCTCGGGGCCTTCCCGTTGCCGGTGGAGGTGATCGAGTTCGGCCATGCTGAAACGGCCAAGCGCATGGCCGAGGCTGCCAAGGCGCTGGGCTATGGCGATGTGCCGATGACTCTGCGCAAGAAGAACGATGCGGTCTACAAGACCGACAGCGGCAACGTGATCTACGACCTGGCTTTCGGGCCTGCTATCGGCGAAACCGCCAAATTGAGCCAGGCGCTTTCCTGCGTGCCCGGCGTGGTCGAGCACGGCCTTTATGTCGGCATTGCCAAGACTCTGGTGATCGCCCGCCCCGAGGGGATCGAGGTCCTGGAAAAAGGATAGCTGGTCGGATCGCGAGGCTAATTGATCATCGGGATGACTGGCAGGATATGGATGATCAGCCGCGTGATGAAGCGCGGCGCGTCGACGTTGAGCCGGTAGTTGGGTGGGCAGGTCTTGCCACAGGCCAGGGTCGGTTTCCAGCCGTCTTCCGCCTTCAGTCGCTGTTGGATCGGCACGCCCCGCAATGCCAGTGTCACATCCGCCATGGTGGCGGGCGACATGGCATAGTAGCTGTGATCAAGTCGGTCGGCCGGGGCGCCCGAGGCATCGATGATGTCCACCTCGTGGTCGGTATCGCTCGGATGGAAAGTGAGATTTGGCTCGTTGCCCAGTCGCGGCACGCCGCCATGTTCGCGCTGCGAGATTTGCAGCACCGCATCGTAACGCGATGCATAGATCGTCGTTCGCTTGGCGAAGGGCGCGGCTCCCTCCATCAACTTGTCGAAATCATTGTTCTTGGGATCGACGCCGACATCGGCGCCCGTCAGAACCAGTTGGGCGATGAAACCGTTGGGCGGTGGATGGCGCGATTGGCCGAGGTCGGAGAGGGTCATCAGCAGCAGCCGGCTGCCCAGGCTGTGACCCATCACGGTGATGCGCAGGCCCGATTCCGACAGCTCCCGTAGGAACTCGGCCAGCAGCGGTTCGGAATAGTCGCTGTGTTCTATATCGGAGATATAATGTTCGACGTTGATCTCTGCACTCCAGGAGAAGGCCGCCACCGCACAATCGGTCTGCGCATCATGCGCCACTTGAGCTGCGCGCAGCACGCCGCCGTCGAACCCGGTGTGGAACCCATGAACAAACAGTAACACCGATCGGCAATGCCGCGCCTTGGCCTGCGCCCTGATCAGTTCTATGGCGGCCGCCAGCTTGATG
>JBJKRM010000301.1:0-6506 GCA_046704685.1 Rhizomicrobium sp. | reverse complement strand
GCCTCTTGAGGATGGCAATCCCGTTCCGAACTACCGTGGTGTCGAGAGCATCGCGCCGGATCCGATCGACGGCAACGTCGTCTATGCCGCCGTCGGCACCTACCGTATAGGCCCATCGGCCATCCTGCGGTCATCGAACCGCGGGGGCAGCTGGGACGTTATCCCGGTTCCGTTCAAGATGGGCGGCAATGAGGAAGGGCGCGGTCTCGGCGAACGGTTGGCCGTCGATCCCAACGACACAGCGATCCTCTATTTCGGTTCGCGCTATGACGGCCTGCAGCGCAGCACCGACCACGCTTCCACTTGGGCAAAGGTGAAGTCATTCCCTGTTGCCGGCCTTGGCGTCCCGCCCAAGCACGAGCGGCCGCATGCCGGGCTCAGCTTCGTGGTCTTCGATTCTGCCAGCGGCAAAAAAGGCGCCCCCACCCCCACGATTTTCGTCGGTGTCGCCGATCCCGGCGCGCATCATCTTTTCCGCTCCAACGACGCCGGCAAAACCTGGCAGCCTGTTCCCGGCGAGCCGCCGGCAGACTTGTTGCCGGCGCAGGCCAAGCTGGACGCCAACGGGATGCTCTACATCACCTACAGTAACAGCATGGGCCCCTATGGCGTCAGCGCCGGCGCCGTTTTCAAACTCAACACCAAAAGCGGCAGATGGACCGACATCACGCCGGACAAGAACCCCAACCGCCCGAAAGGCGGTTACATGGGCCTCAGCATCGACCACCAGAATCCCGGCACCCTGGTGGTGGCGACGATCGACCGCGGCGGCGATGGCGACATCATTTATCGCAGCACCGATGACGGCTCGCACTGGCAGAACATCCGCGCTCTCAGCAAGCGTGACGTCTCATCCGTTCCGTTTCTCTATTGGGGGCAAAAGAAGGCCAACTTTGGGTGGTGGATCACGGGACTTGCCATCGACCCCTTCGATTCCGGGCATGTCGGCTACACCACCGGCGCAACGGTCTATGGCACAGACGAACTTCTGAATGCCAACCACGACAAAACCATCCTGTGGAAACCCTGGGTAAACGGCGTTGAGCAGACCGCGGTGATCACCCTATCCAGTCCACCCAAAGGGGCGCACCTAATCAGCGGGTTCGGCGATATCGGTGGCTTCGTCCATTTCAACTTCGACAAGTCGGAGCCAATGTTCGAAAATCCGCAATTCATCAATACCAACAATATCGACTACGGCGGCCGAGCACCGAACGTCGTCGTGCGCAGCGGCACGCATGCAGCGCATGCCACGGTCAGGACCGCGACCCTCGGCTACTCGACGGACTTCGGCAGGCATTGGCACCCGCTGTATGCCCCCCTCCCCGCCGGATACAAGGAAATCCCGCCGGACAAGATCGGCTACAATCATAGTGATCCGTATACGGACGCTGCCATCGTGGTTTCGGCCGACGGCAAGACCTTCGTGGTGATGACACCGCAACCGGTTCTGACGCGCGATCACGGCAAGACCTGGATCAAGGTCAAGGGATTGCCGGAAGGCAGCCGGGCTGTTCCGGATCGTGTCGACCCCAACAGGTTTTATGCCGTCGATTTCAAGCACAGCGTGATCTATCTCAGCACCGACGGAGCGCGCAGCTTCAAGCCGCTGCCGACCAAGGGCCTGCCGAACGATATCAAAGCAGACCAACCGCACTGGCGCGAGGACGCATGGCCGCTTCTGGCAACGCCCAACCACAAGGGCGACCTGTGGTACCTGTCGCAGGGCCGTGTCTTCCACTCCACAGATGGCGGCAGGAGTTTTTCGCAAGTGAATGGCGGCGTTGCTGTCGACACCATGGCCTTTGGCAAGCCGGCGCCCGGTCAAACGAACATGACCTTGTTTGCGATCGGCAAGAAAGGGAACACCGTGGCCATCTGGCGCTCGACCGACAACGGCGCGAGCTGGGCACGCGTCAACGACGACCAGCATCAATACGGCCGCGCATTCCGCTGCATCGCCGCTGACAAGCGGGTGTTCGGCCGAGTGTATGTTGGAACGGACGGGCGCGGGATCGTGTTCGGTCAGCCGAGGAAATAGCGGCAGCTGTCCTGCGGTGTACCGGGCGCGGTGCACCGCAGGGGCTCCTGTCTGCCACGGTTTGCGAGATCGAAGCGCAGTTCTTTTCGACCATAGTCGATGGAGACCTTCTTGAACTGGCGCAACCAGTTCATGCCGATCAGAAGCGCCGGCCTGTCATTGAGATCCCAAAGGCGGAATATCTGCAGATCGGCAATCGCAATACGGCTATTCTCAAAAGTCAGTCCGCTCAGCTTGACGCTCCTCACACCGGTTACCCGCCCCTGCACAACACCGCCAGTGACGCCGGTGAGTGGAATGGTCTCCGTCTGTATATAGGAGGAACTATTCGCCAGAAGGGCATTGTAGAGCGGCGCATTGCCGATCGAAATCTCGGCACCCGTGTCCACGAAAGCGGTTGCGCGCACATTGTCTATACTGCTGTCAATCGACCTCAAATGCCCGGACGCCCCGACCACACGAATAGGAATCTCGTTTGGCGGCCCCCAATTGATCAACTGGGCCGGTCGGGGTTCCGTTAGCAGCAGCTGATGATTTCTGAAATCGAGCGAGACGCGGTAGCGATCAATCACGTCGAGGCCGAGATAGCCATCCGCCTGCAGCTGTGCCCGCGGCAGGACAGGTACATCCAGGTCATCCCGCGAAATACTGCCCACAACCATGCGGCGGATTCGGACGGTGCCCGCGCGAACGGTGCGCACGACGCCCTCCACCATCACGGGATTGCCGGCTGGAAGTCCAAGCTGCTGGGCCACGGTGTCTGCGACCACGGTGCGATCGGCCCCAGTATCGATCACAAACTGGAAAGGCCCCCGGTCGTTGATGCGAACGCCTATGGTAAGAAGATTGGCCCCATGGGTTGCGGCCGACAGCGGTGCGGGTTCCTGCGGCGGCAGCTGCGCAAAGGCGGGCGCGAATAGGAATGAGGTAGCGCCCGCTCCCATCATCTGGCGTCGCGACAACGAAACAATCGGCGGCGTTGGACGGCCCATCTCCGATCCCCCGAGAGAGGTGCGCCATCAGATTAGCGAACGTCGTGCACAAAAATAAGCAAGGCCATGGTTGTTGCGCTTTATTCTCATGACAATCTGAGCCCGGACACGCCGCCATTCGCCGCGCGCAGACCACGCACTTCGTCACAGACAAAAAAAAGCGAGGCACCGAAGTGCCTCGCAGTTAGGGTCGGTGAGATCTCGAAGGAGACGTCCAATCATCCAGGAGTAACGCACCAACCAATAGAACTGGGTAGAGATCAGACACCGTCACTTATTCGAGTACGGACGATTTATATGATAAGTGGCTGTATAGGAGACAGCACCTGCGCTGTCAAACCACACAACCGCCGCAGATGCAATTTTGCCTTTTGTAGAAAGCGCTTACCAGACGTTCCTGAATCCGCGGTGGCCCCTAGGCAAAAAAACCACCGAGTGCAGCTAAGTACTTGTGAGCGTTACCATGTACAGCCTCGAACCGGTCGCCGAACAGGGGCACGCGAGACGTGTGAGCAGCAAAAAACCCCAGCAGAGCGCGTGCGACTTTCTGCGCGCTATATCGGCCCATGGGGACGACTCGATGCTCCGCTCACCGCATTCCGTGTCGCCCTTCTTGCAGGCACGCAGCAAAGGTACGACTAATCATATAAGTAAAAAGTCGCTCCCAGGAACGGATTTGCCATGAAGCCCTTACAGCTTGCTTCGGCGCTGCTCTGCGCCCTCACCGTCGCCACAATACCCGCCAGTGCAAAAAACCACGCGGCAACACACGCGACTGCCATGCTGCCGCGAGCGGCCATTCAAAACATTCAAAACGGTGTGGTGGTCAATACCGGCGCGATGAACGTCAAGGTGCAGTTCTATGCGCCGGGGACGGTGCGGGTTGAAAAGTGGCTTCCGACCGGCACCGAAAAGAAGATCAGTCTTTCCGTCATCGAGACCAAGCTGCCAAAACTTGCAATCCATGTTGTGCAAAACGGCGACACCATCAGCCTGGATTCCGGAAAGCTGAAGCTGCAGATCGATGCGCATGACGGCTCGGTCCGTTTTCTCGCACCCGACGGACACACCATTCTCGCAGAAGAAGGTGCTGCCGAATTCAAGCCGACGGATATCAAGAAGGAGAAGAAAGCCTTCAGCGTGCAGCAGTCATTCAGGCTGACACCGAATGAAGGCATCTATGGCCTCGGCCAGCACCAATCCGGCTATATGAACTACCGCGGCAAGACCGTGAAGCTGGTTCAGGCCAACACCGCAGCGGTCACACCAGTTTTCGTGTCGACAGCAGGCTACGGCATTTTCTGGGACAACTACTCGAAGACCATTTTCTCAGATGATGCCAAAGGAACTTCGCTGTGGTCAGAAGTCGCCGACAACGTCGATTATTACTTCTTCGACGGCCCGACGATCGACGATGCCATAGCGCGCTATCGCAAGCTCACCGGCGCTGCGCCGATGTATGGCAAGTGGGCCTATGGCTATTGGCAGAGCAAGGAACACTACAAGACCGAGAATGAGGTGCTCGCTGTCGCCAAGAAATATCGTGATCTCAAAATCCCGATCGACAACATCATCCAGGACTGGGACTACTGGGGCGGCAACGACATGTGGGGCGCCATGGTGTTCGACCACACGCGCTATCCCACACCCAAGAAGATGATGGACAAGCTGCACGCCGAGCACTTCCATCTCATCATCTCGATCTGGGAAGGCCTCGGGCCGGCCTCCAAGATCTACAAGGACATGAAGCGGCACGGCTATCTCTATTCGCCGGTCGGCTGGGCCGGCTTCCGCTACTTCGACGCCTACAATCCCGCCGCCGACAATCTGTTCTGGAAATATGCGAACAAAGGCATCTTTTCCAAAGGAGTCGACGGCTGGTGGATGGACTCCACCGAACCCGACATCGTCAACGCTCTGACCAAGGATTCCGAGGAGTACGAGATGAAGCGGGTCGAGAACAATCATCTCGGCTCGTTCGCGCGCTATCTCAACCCCTACTCCCTCATGATTACGGAGTCGGTCTATAAGAACCAACGCAAGACGACCAACAAGAAGCGCGTCTATATCCTCACGCGATCGACCTTCGCCGGTCAGCAGCGGGCCGCGGCCACCACCTGGTCGGGCGACATCGGCGCCGACTGGAAGGTGTATGCCAACCAGATTCCAGCCGGCATCAACCACTCGATGGCGGGAATCCCCTATTGGACGTTTGACATCGGCGGCTTCTCGCTCGGCTGCCAGGGCGGCGTGTTCGCCAATGGCGGCAAGGATCCAGCCTACCAGGAACTGTACACACGCATGTTCCAGTTCGGCGCCTTCGCGCCGATCTTCCGCTCACACGGCTCGGAGACACCGCGAGAGATATGGGAGTTCGGCAAGTACACGCCGGTGCTCATCAAGTTCGACAAGCTGCGCTACCGCCTGCTGCCCTACATCTACTCCGAGGCTTGGCAGATCACCCATAACGGCTATTCGATCATGCGCGGTCTGCCGATGGACTTCCCGAAGGACCACAAAACCTACGACATCGCCGACCAGTTCATGTTCGGCCCGGCGATCATGGTCTCACCGGTGATCAAGCCGATGTACCACCGTCCGCCGGCGCACAGCATCCTGGTCGGACCGGAGAACTTCCGGACCAAGGTCGGCAAGCCAGGCCTCGACGCCACTTATTTCTGCGACGATCATTGGCAAAAGATCTGCCACAAGGACGTGGAGCCCACCGTCAACCTGTTCTGGTACACCGGATGGCCGAAGTTCATCACCGGCCCCAAGTTCTCCATGCGCTGGGAAGGCAAGCTGGTGGTGCCGAAATCCGGCACCTATCGCTTCGACATGAAGAGCTTCGGTCCGCGCCATCTCTACATCGATGGCAAGGAGATCAAGCACAACTACGACTCGATGGCCTCATGGACCGTCCCGCTGCAACTCAAAGCGGGCAAGGCCTATGACTTCAAGTTCGAGACCTCAAACGCGGTGCTCGGCGCATTCCGCGCACAGGTCTATTGGCGAACACCGGAAATCATCGCCCGCGATGCGTCGCCCCTGCCGCCGACCGCCAAGACCCGCCGCGTCTATCTGCCGGCCGGTACGACTTGGACCGATTTCTGGACCGGCAAGACCATAGCCGGCGGCCAGACCATCACCGCCCCCGCCCCCATCGACTCCATCCCATTGATGGTGCGGGCCGGTTCCATCGTGCCAATGGGCCCATTCATCCAGTATTCGACCCAGAAGCCGGCCAATCCGATCGAGCTGCGCATCTACCGGGGCGCAAACGGCAGCTTCACGCTCTACGAGGATGAAAACGACAATTACGACTACGAGAAGGGCATCTATGCCACGATCGGCTTCCACTGGAACGACGCCAAGCGGCAACTCACGATCGATGCGCGCAAAGGCAAGTTCCCAGGCATGCTGAAGTCGCGCACCTTCCGCATCGTGCTCGTGCGTGAGGGCCACGGTGCGGA
>JBJKRM010000300.1:0-5548 GCA_046704685.1 Rhizomicrobium sp. | reverse complement strand
GTCGACGAGCTTGGGCGGCCTCTCAGACAATCCGAGCTTTTTCACGGCCGCATTTTGGGTAGTTGGCGTTGTTGTGGGCTCGGCGACGTGGTGGATGACGCTGACAACCTTCGTCGGGAAGCTGCATGCTAAGATTGACGATCACGTGGTCCAGATCATAAATCGCGTGTCGGGCGTGCTGGTCATGCTGTTCGGTCTCGTTGTCCTCGTGCATGTCGCCTTCCCGCACCTTTTCCGGTGACGAAATTTCTCTGAAATGATAATGGGTTACGGACAGGCGTGAGGGGTTAACCCGTTGCCGGATTGCTGGCTCCCAATCGGTCTTTGGTTGTGCCATCCTTTTTCAGGGTAGCGGCCGCATACGGGCTGGATTGGGTGGGGTTGCCAAGCGATGACGTCCGAGATTGCGGTGATGAATCAGCGCGCGATCGCGTTGGCAGCGGATTCCGCCGTCACGCTGATTGGTGGTGGAAAGGTCATCGTCCGCAACGACCAGCGAAAGCTGTTCAATTTGACCGAAGGGCTTCCCGTGGGTGTGATGTTCTTCGGGGCCGCGGACTTGATGGGACATCCCTGGGAGGTTCTGCTCGAACATTATCGCAAGCAGTTGAAACCGGGTGCTCAGCCGCATGTGCGGGACTATGCGGGGCAGTTTACCTCTATGCTCGACAACCTTGAGGCATTTTTTCCGCGCGAACGCCAGAAGGACGAGTACAAGCGTTTACTGGCATCCGTGTATCGCTTCATTTTCCAGCTGGCCCATTATCTGCACGAAACCGGGATGAAGGGGCCCGACGAGGAGATTCTTCGTCAGGCGATTGAGCTTGTCTGGAACCGCTATCGAACCAACGACGATGGTACGCCGCGGCGCGATCTGGCGTGCTTTCCGAAGGGATTCGCCGGCACGATTGAGTGCGACTATGGAGCCGCCATCACTGAGCTGATCACCTACGGCTTCTCGGCCTTCGTTCTGGATGCAATCTCGCGTGAACGACTGCGGGAGATCGCCGTCTTGTGTGTCGTCAAGGATTTGTTCCTGGAGGATGTCACGGGACTGGTCTTTGCCGGATATGGCGCTGACGAACACTATCCCGTCGTTGTGACTTATAACGTCTCGGCGGTCGTTGGCGGCATCGTCAAGCGTGGCATGGTTGATGAAACCAGGATCGATGGCCAGATGCATTCGTCGATCACGCTCTTTGCTGACAGTGAGGTCACTTACGCTTTTCTGCGTGGCATCGAGTTTGATTTGGAGGCACGCATCTATAGCACCATGCAGGCTATGACACACACGTTGGTCGACCAACTCGTTGACAGTTTCACACGCGTCGATCCGGTCCAGCGCGAAAGTGTGCGACGGTCGTTTCGCACGCAGCGTGTGCCGCAATTCCTGCGGCGTAGTCATGCCCTAATCAGCGAATACCAGCAGCAGACCTATATCAATCCGATCCTCTCCGTCATTGAGATTTCAACCCGTCAGGACTTGGCGGAAATGGCCCACGATCTGGTCGCACTCAATATCTTCAAGAAGCGGATCATGGCCCAGAAGCAGACCGTCGGAGGCGCCATTGATGTGGCGATCATCACGCGGGACGGCGGCTTCACTTGGTGGAAGAGGCAGGGAGTCTAGTCATGGTAAGCGGCGCGAAACCCAAGTCCCCTCTGTTCGCGGCGGCGGATCGCCTTAGCCGAGTCGCCCAGGACATTAAGGAAATGCAGTTTCATGCAACTGGCATCACCGACGTTCCGGTTGAGGAATCTATTGCCCTCCACCCTGAGGAGGCATGGGGACGACGCTTCGGGACTCACGTTATGCTGCCTCAGCGCAGCGAGGACGAAAGCCCACCGTTGTCAGCCTTTGTGGTGCCGTCAGCTGGCATGCCAAAAATGCCCGTATTCGTAGAATCAGTGCCGGTTAAGCTGGACCCTCAGGCGGCATCGAGTCATATCGGTTCCGCCCTTGGTAAACCCGGTCCCCGGAGATTCTGGATTGGGCGATTGTTCCGTGGCCGCGGTATTTAGGCTGGCATAGGCAAGCTGCCTTTGCGATATGGTGAAACCCTCAGGACGGGCATATGGGAGTTGAGATGACGATGCGTCTTGGATGGATGTTTGCGGTACTGGTTTCGGTCGCGGTTGCGGCTTCGGCTGCGACGGACCCCTCGCTGAGCGCTGCGGCAAACAAAGCATTCCTGGCCAAATTCGACAAGCTACCGGGTGTGGTCATCAAGCCGGATGGTCTGCGCTACCGCATCTTGAAGAATGGCTATGGCAAGCGTCCGCGACCCATCGACTATGTGACGGTCTATTACACGGGTAAGCTGATCAACGGCAAAGTGTTCGATGGCACCGAGGAAGGTATGCCGGTCCGCTTCAAGGTCAACACGTTGATCTCAGGCTGGGCTGAGGCGCTTTCATATATGAAGGTGGGCGACCGCTGGGAAGTTGTGATCCCAGCCTCGCTGGCCTATGGCGAAGCCGGCACGCCGGATGGTGCCATTCCGCCCAACCAGACGCTGGTGTTCGATCTGGAATTGCTGAAAGTCGTGCCGCCTCGGTTGCGTCCGGCCGATCCGAATAATCCAGACGATAAACATGCTGGCGAGGACATGGGGCCAGACGACCAGGATAGCTATTAGGGCGCAACCCAGGAACGGGGTTCCTACCGTACGGCGCGAAAAGAACTGGTGTGCTGGAGTACATTCCGTATGCAGGCATACTGCCTGAGCATGCACCGCTGGAGCGGCGACGAACGTGGTTGAGAGGCTTCGCCGATATTGGCGCGGTCGCGTGAGCGGCGGAGCGCTCCGTATTGCGGTTGCTTTGTTCTTGGTTGTCAGTGCCAGCGCCCTGTTCTGGGCGAGTAGGGATTACACCGTCGTGGCGCCGGATTGGGATGGCTTGGTGCGGGGTGTCACCTATTACCCAAGCCACACCTATACCAGCTACCAGCTCAAGCACATCTCTCCCGAGCGGATCAATGCCGACATGGCGCAGCTTTCGCGCGTCACCGGTCATGTACGCACCTATACTGTCAATTACGGGTTGGACAAGGTCCCGGAGATTGCACGGCGATACGGCATGACCGTTTCGCTCGGTATTTGGATCGGTGCGGATCTCGACAAGAACGAAATCGAGATCGCGAAGGCCCTGAAGGCGATCCTCGCGAACCGCCGGGTCATCGATCGCGTCATTGTCGGCAATGAGGCAGTGATGCGCGGCGACGTCACGACGGACCAGCTTGCCGGCTACCTCAAGCGCGTGCGCCAGGCGCTGCCTGCGCGCATCAAGGTGACGACGGCCGAAACTTGGTCGAGCTGGTTGTTGCATCCAGAATTGGCCAAGTACTGCGACGTGCTCTTCGTGCACCTCTTGCCTTATTGGGAAAGTGTGCCGGTCAAGGATTCAATCTCGTTCGTCGAACGCCATTACAACATGATACAGGCGGCCTTTCCCGACAAACCTATTATTATCGGCGAGGCGGGATGGCCGAGTCAGGGACGCAATCACGGTGCGGCCGAGGCATCGCTGGCCAATGAGGCATATTTCATCCGCAACTTCGTGCAGCTAGCACTGGACTAGGGCTATGACTACTACCTGATTGAGGCTTACGACCAGCCCTGGAAAGCCGGAAATGAGGGAGCCGTTGGAGCCTATTGGGGCCTTTTCAACGCGGAAGGGCAGCCGAAATTCCATTTCTCAGGTGATGTGCGTTCCTTCCCTGAATGGCGCACGTATACCCTTCTTGCGGCGATTTTCTCGCTGCTACTGGGCCTTCTAATCCTCAGCCGGATGCCACGGGTGCGATCAACCGGCTATTTGGTTATGGGGAGTTTGGTGGCGTTGGTCACCACTGGCATCCTCTTGCTAATCGATGCGGCCACACTCAACTATGTTGATCCGGCGGACATCGTGTTGATATTCGCTATGTCACCGCTGGTCTTGCTGGCCTCTACGGTGATCATCACCGAGGGCATTGAGCTGGCAGCTAGCCTCTGGCGGGTTGAGCGCCGGATCGTGCGGGCGACCATCCCGGAACAGGCCCCACTCGTCTCGGTGCATGTGCCGTGCTTCAACGAACCACCTGACATGATGATTGCCACGCTCGATGCGTTGGCCCGACTCGATTACGAGAATTTCGAGGTTATTATTCTCGATAATAATACGCCCGACGAGGAAATCTGGAGGCCTGTACAGGTCCATTGCGCGACGCTTGGATCGCGTTTCCGCTTCTACCATTTCGATAATGTGATGGGGTTCAAGGCCGGTGCGCTTAACATTGCCTCCGCGCTAACCCATCCTGACGCGAAATATATCGCCGTAATCGACAGCGACTATAATGTCGATCCCAACTGGCTGCGACTGGCGTTGCCGCTGTTCGCCGATGATCGCATCGCCCTGGTGCAGGGGCCCCAGGATTACAGCGATGCTGAAACCAGTCTGTTCAAGGCCATGTGTTACGAGGAGTACCGCGGCTTCTTCCAGATCGGTATGGTGGAGCGCAACGAGTCCAATGCCATCATCCAGCACGGCACGATGACGATCGTACGCCACGACCGGCTGGAAGAGGTAGGGGGCTGGGCCACATGGTGCATCACCGAGGATACCGAGCTTGGCCTTCGACTGTTCGAAGCCGGTTACGGTGCCGCTTATATCCCACAGAGCATGGGAAAGGGGCTGATCCCGGACACGTTAAAGGCTTTTCAGAGCCAGCGTTATCGTTGGGTATATGGGGCCATGCAAATCCTGAAGCGACACGCAAGTGCCATCTTTTCGGGCCGCACCGAGCTGAGCTGGGCACAACGCTACCATTTTCTAAGCGGTTGGTTGCCGTGGCTATCCGATGGGCTGGGCATGACGGTGACGTTCATCGCCTTGATCTGGACCTTCGCGATGTGGGCCTCGCCACGGTACGTGGATGTTCCCATGCCGGTCCTGTCGGCTACTGCGCTCGCTCTGTTTGCCGCAAAGATGCTGAAGACGTTGTTGCTGTACCCGCAGAAGGTACGCTCCGGTATGCGCGGTGCGATCATGGCATCGGTTGCGGGGTTGTCCCTGACCCATACAGTTGCCAAAGCGGTGTGGGCAGGCGCATTCACTTCGGGCACCCCGTTTATGCGGACGCCTAAATGCGCCAACGAGGCGCTGCTGAGCCAAGCTCTGCGAGCAGTTTGGCAGGAAACCACCCTGTTCGGCTTCTGCTTATTGGCGATCCTGTCGGTGTTTGCCACAGGCCGCTATGACGATCCGGCCGCTTGGCTGTGGATTGTGATGCTGGCTGTGCAAAGCCTGCCCTATGCCGCGACGATCGTGACGGCCGTACTCTCAGCTCGAAGTCTTGCTAAAGATCGCACTGACACGCAGGCTTTGGAGCCACCGAGCTTGAGCAAGGCGGCGTGATCAATCCGGCACCAGCTTGCCCGGATTCAAGATGTTTTTCGGGTCCAGTGTGTGCTTCATAATGCGCATAAGATCCACTTCGGCGGCACTCTTGTATCGGCGCAGGGCTTCGCGCTTCATCACACCCACGCCGTGCTCTGCGCTGAAG
>JBJKRM010000299.1:0-7078 GCA_046704685.1 Rhizomicrobium sp. | reverse complement strand
CCCATGGCTTGCGGCAAAAACGTTTGAGGAGCGAATATCTGTTCGCTCGCGAACTCCGTGGATCAGAAAATCATGACCCAGGCGTCAGATTGATTCATGGGCCCGAATCTGAAACGCCGACGTTGCGACAACAAACGAGCAGTGCCTCAGCCCGAAAAATGCCTTGCCTTTGCGGTGTGTCTCACCCGAACATTTCGCAGTTGCTTTGGGGCGAGGGGAAATTGCGCGACAAGCTTGATGCGCTGTCCGGGATGCACCGGTCTGTGGTGATCGGCATCTTCGTTTTGGGCGGCTGCTTTTTAATCGCTCTCATGACCATCCTGTTGACCCGGGGCAGCTCGGCGGCCGTGCTGCTGTTGGATTACAGCTACAACTCTTCGCTGCCTTACCCCTTCAGCATCCAGAACATGATGTACCTGCTGTTCTTCGCAGGCCTTGGCGACCTCTACGTACGCTGGCACGTCGCGCAGCGCGAACTGGCGCATGTCCGTCAAAGCTACCTGCCCGAGGACGAGCAGACCGTCCTGCAACCCCACGAACTGGGGGCCATTCGCGAGCGCGTCGCCGGCCGCTATGACGCGGAGAACGGCTTCCTGCCCTATCTCATCAATCTGTCGATCCTGCAGTTCCAGACCAGCCGTTCGGTGGATCAGGCCGTCAGCATCCTCAACTCCAGCCTGGAGCTGATCGCCCACCGCGTGGACCTGCGCTACGCGCTGGCCCGCTATATCGTCTGGGCGATCCCCACTTTCGGATTCATCGGAACGGTGGTCGGCATCGCCGCCTCACTGGGCTTCATCACCGGCGGCTCCATGCCCCTGGCCAAGATCACCGGCAACCTCGCCGTGGCCTTCAACACGACGATCGTCGCTTTGGTGCTGAGCGCGATCCTCGTCTTCATCATGCAGTCGGTGCAGAAGAGCGAGGAGACCGCGGTCAATCTGGCGGGCCATTACTGTCTGCAGAACCTGATCAACCGGCTGTTCGCCGGCGGCCCCAAGGCCTGAGCCCGCCGCGATGAAGCCGCGCAACCGCGAAATCAACATCTTCAACCTGTCGATGATGGACGTGATCTCCGGCGCGATGGCCGCGTTCCTGATCCTCGTCGTCATCCTGTCGCGCGACTACAATCCGACCAACGCGGCCACCACCAAGACGATCCTCCAGCTCCAGAAGGAACTGGTCCAGACCACCGGTCAGTTCGACGATGCCAGCCGCCAGATCACCGGCGGCTCATCCAGTCCGGCGAGCATCGAACGCAATCTGATCCAGGCGCGCGACAATGTCCGCGAAGCGACCTCGCATCTCGCCCAACTGGTCACCCAACTGCAGCAGGACACGGCCCAGATCAAGCGCTTGCGGCAACAGCTCGATGCGGACAAGAAGCGCATCGACAACATCCAGCAGGATCTCGACCGCCTCAAGCCTTACATCATAAGCGTGTTCCGGCATTGCAACGACCAGAAGCAAAAACAGGACGTCGCGATATATCTGTACGATCCTTATCCGCTTACAAAAGGCAAGACGCCGCTTTTCCAGCCCGGTAAACCGCAGTCCCCGTACCTGCAGGGAGATCAATCGCCCGGACAGCAATGGGGAGCTTACGGTTACCAGCTATGGCTGCACAGCAACGCCATAAGAGGCGACAAGCTCAAGCTGTACTACACGCTCGTGGGAAAGAATCCGTTGAAATGTGAGCTATACGGTTCAATCGCGAGTGGCTATTTCGACACGATCAACCTGCCGGGCGTGACGCTCGATGCGGCGAACCCATGGGCTTTCGTCGGCACACTGACGATCAAGCAGGACCGCACGGTCGCCTTCACCGCCGCGACCAAAGCCGAGCAGGCCCAGGAAGCCGCAGCGTTCCGGCGGCGCCTGCACGGCCGATGACGAGGAGATGACATGAGCGGCAAGCTGATCCGATGCATCTGTGGCGAAATGTATGATCCCGAGGCGCACGCGACCTGTCCGGCTTGCGGCCGGCCGGCGCCGCGGCAGGGCGAAGCGCCGAATACGGCGCCCAAGCCGGATCCCGTCTCCTCCGGCATTCCGACCTGGCTGTGGCGGGCGGGCGGCGCCGCGCTTGTCGTGCTGGTCCTGGCTTTCGGCATCCGGCAGCTCCTCGGCGGCGGACACACGCCGACACCAGACGACCACACGACGACGTCGTCCAGTGCCTCGTCCCACACGGACAGCACATCGGACTCGGCGACGGACTGTGCTTCGGTGGCGGGGACCTGGCGCTGGTTCACCGGCGGCTCTGTGCAATTCACCAGTGACGGGAAGGTGTTCTATGCCACGACGCCGGGCGGTCACGCGGTTACCGGCGGGACCTGGACATGCGATGCGGCGAGCGGCGCCTATACGGTGACGTGGGCCAAAGGGTTCATCGACAGCTTGAAGCTGAGCGATAACGGCCAGCATCTGCAAGGCAGCGACAACAAGGGCGTCCAGGTCTCAGGCGCGCGCGACGACCAAGCGCCGGAAGGCAGCCCCTGAACGGGGCTGTTGCAGCCGGCTCGATCCGTTGGTGCTCTGATTCCGTTCAGGCGCGATTGGCCGGTCGTGGCCTTCCCATTATCGACGGCGGCAGCGTCAACGGATAGCCCTGGGCGAATTCCCTGATCTCGTCGGAGATATCGAGGAACTGGTTGGCAACGTCTTCGAGCAGCGCCGCCACGTCGAGAGGTGCTGCGTTGTCGTCGCTGACGATGCGCCGGATGGTCTCGGTCTGGATCGCCATCACCTCATGCAGATAGCTGCGAAGATCCTCCGGGTTGTTCCGCGGTGTCGTGTCGCTCATCATTCATTCCCCGCCGTAGTGCTTGCAGCAATTCTGGACCCTTCGCTGCAACAACGGAAGCACGCTTTGGTGACAACCGTTCTGCACGGATGACGAACCACACGCGATGCGTTCAACACCGGTGCGAGACGACACGCGTTCCGCGTAAAGACCGCGCGCCGGACAAGCCGTGCTATGCCATATCCGCCCGTATTACTGGTGCTTTCTCGCCGCAAAGGCAGGTTTCCGGCCAGCTATTGCGCCAAATGCAACGGCCGGATGAAAAGGTCCGTGCCCGGATGATCGCACCCGCTTTGCGCGCAGGCCGGTGTGCCGGGCGGCCTTCACATTTTCGTGAGGACGATCGGGAAAGGACGCGAAGGATCGCCTGCCCGGCCGGCGCATTCGCGCCATGCGAGAGAACGCGATGCGGCCGTCAGTCCTGTCGCTTGGCCATTGCATAGAGGGCGTGACGGGCCATGCCGGTCATCACCTCATGGCCGTGGGGATCGTATTGCAGGTGACTGCCGTTGAGCCAGACGTGGCGGTGGCCGTGCTTGAGGGTGGCGCGCAGCGCGTAGATGCGGCCGTTGTGCATCCAGGTGATGTTGTCGATATGGCCCACCGTCCGTCCCGACACGGCTTCGAGAGGCGCGCCGATGAGATCGTGGGTCGCGGCGTCGCGCAGGCGCTCGTCATGCGATCGGCCTTCGCCCTTGCGATAGCGCGCGCGATCGGCGGCGTAGCGCGCCTTCTGCGCCTGCCATCGCTGCATCTGCTCGTGATAGAGCGCCATTTGCGCGTCATGCCGCGCATTCGCGCGGGCCGCATGATGGACCTGATCGTGGTTGAGGCGACGGGTTTCCTGCACGGCAGAGCGGCCGCTTTGCGCCCAGGCCGCGGTGACGAGGATTGGCGTGGCGATCAGAAGGTTCCATAAACGCATGCTTGCCTCCGTTCACCGGGGAACGCGGCGTGCCGTGGAAAGTTCCGGCGCCGTACTCGGCCGGGGATGACAGCGTGTTTTTGGATTTCGTCTACGCCGGCTTGCGGTGCTTGCGGCGGATGGCGTAGCTCTCGGCCCGGCCGGCTTCACGCGCCGCCTCCTGCAGGGCGCGGCGGAAGACATCGCGCTGCTCGTGGATATGCGCGATGGCCAGACCCGTCGGCACGCCGAGACCGACCAGCGCGGCTTCCGAGAGCTGCAGGCTCGCCTCCACCGTTTCCGGCACCGCATCGCTGGCCCCCACGGTATAGAGAAGGCTGGCATGGCCGGCGTCCTTGGCGCGCGCCACGATCAGCACCTCCGGCCGCATGGCGCGGACCTCGGCGACGATGGCGTCGATGGTCTCGCGCGAATTGATGGTGATGACGATGCCGGTGGCCTCCTTGAGGCCGCAGACGCGCAGGAATTCCGGATCGGCGGCATCGCCGTAATAGACCACCTCGCCTTCGCGGCGGGCCCGCGTCACCGTGACGGCGTCGTAATCGGTCGCCACGAAGGGCACGCCCAGCTCCTTGAACAGGCTGCTGACGACCTTGCCGACGCGGCCATAGCCGACGACGATGGCGTGCGGCCCGCCTTCCGGCGGCCTGGCGGTGAGCAGCGGGTCGCTGACGGTGTCCTTCTTGAACAACCGGGCGATGCGCCGGCCCGTCAGGTCGAGCAGCGGCGTCAGCGCCATGGTGATGGCGATGGCCAAAAGCACGAAGCCGGAGACCCGCGCGCTGACGATGTGAAACGCGGTGGCCATGCCGAGGCCGACGAAGGCGAACTCGCCGCCGGGGCCGAGCAGCAATCCGGTCTCGATGGCCGAATGCCAGGACAGGCGGAAGAGCTTGCCGAGCGCGGTGAGCACCACCGTCTTGAGCAGGATCAGGCCGGCGATGCAGGCCAGCAGCAGCAGCGGCTCGCGCAGCACTTCGCGGAAGTCGATGGCCATGCCGACGGTGAAGAAGAAGATGCCGAGCAGCAGCCCCTTGAAGGGCTGGACGGCAGCCTGGATGGCTTTGCCGTATTCGGTTTCGGCCAGCAGCAGCCCCGCCACGAAGGCGCCGAGCGCCATCGACAGGCCGGCCTGGTGGGCGATGACGCCCGATCCGACGATGACGAACAGCACGGCGGCGATGAAGATCTCGCCCGATCGCGTCTCGCCCACCATGCGGAACAGGGGCCGCATGGCGAGACGGCCGAGGGCGATGATCAGGGCGATGGCGGCGGCCGCCTGCAACAGGGCGCGGATCAGGCTGAGCGCCACCGGTCCGGCGGTTTCGCCGCCGGCGATGGAGATGAACATCAGGATGGGGATCACCGCGATATCCTGGGCCAGCAGCACGGCGAAGCTGGCGCGGCCGACCGTGGAGGACAGGCGGTTCTGGCTCGACAGCAGCTCCAGCACGATGGCGGTGGAGGACAGCGAGACGCTGGCGCCCAAGACGATGGCGGCGGAGGACGGCATGCCCATCAGCGAGGCGATGGCGGCGATCTGGCCCGAGGTGACGATCACCTGCAGGCCGCCCATGCCGAGCACCAGGCGGCGCATCGCCTTCAAGCGCTGGAACGACAGCTCCAGGCCGATCATGAAGAGCAGGAAGACGATGCCGAGCTCGGCGATGCCGGCGACGTGATTGGCGTCGATGATGGTGAACCAGCTGAGCGCCGGCACGGCCTTGATGAAGGAGCCGAGGCCGAGCGGGCCCAGCACCGCGCCGGCGGCGAGATAGCCGAGCACCGGGCTGACGCCGGCCTTGCGCACCAGCGGCACGAACACGGCCGCCGTGCCGAGCACGACCAGCGCGTCACTGTAGCCGGGGTTGTCGAAGGACGGGGCCATGACGATTCGGAAGAATGGGGCGGGAGAGGAGGAGAAGCAATGGAGACCAGCGTGCCCCTTACCCCTCGTGGCGGACGATCACCCAGGTTTCGTCGTCATAGGCGTTGACGGCGACATGGCGGACGGCGCCGGCGAGCATCTCGAAGGCGTCGTCGGCATGGTCTTCCACCACATGGCGCACGGCGTCGTCCTCAAGCTCGCAGACATAGATGATCTTGAGGAAGCTGACCGAGACGGCGCGGTACTGCCAGAGAAGATCGGGCGCCAGCGCGGCGAGGTCGTGGAGGTAATTGATCCGGCCGCCGATGGTGATGATCTCGTCCGGCGGCGGGCCGGCATAGTCCATGTCGCCGGGCTGCGACCAGGGATCGTCGAAGATCAGGCTGTTGAGGCGGCCGTTGCGCTGCTTGAGGAAGTGGATGTAGGAGGCGAGCTCGGCGTCGGCGCCGGCCTGGGTGGCGACGCCGCCCTGGTCGAGAGCGGGCAGCAGATCGGGATCGGCGAATTCGGGCAGGAACGCCACCGGCTCCCACAACGCCTCGGGCCGGAAGGCACCCGCCAAGCCGCCGGCCTCGGCGAGTTGGGTCCTCACATAGTCCAGGGCATCTTCTTCGAGGCGTATGGCGACCATGGGCGATCTATTGCGCCGATGCGGGGGCAGGGCAAGGGGGAAGATGCCAACACGCCGAACCTCCGAGAACTGTTATCGCCGCTGTCACAAGTTGTCGTGTGCCGAGGCATGCCAAGGTTTGTTACCTAGACCTGTTTGGCATTCTCCTTAAACAAGCTTGTCATTCCCGGCCGAGCTGAGCGTTAGCGAGGGGAAGGGGACCCAGGTGTTCACAATGGGACAGCCTACGAGTTTAGGGTGTAGAACAAATCGTTCCAACCAGAATTGTGCCCTTCAATCAGGTTGATCTTCCAGGCGCGATTCCAGCCTTTGATCTGCTTCTCGTGTGCGATCGCGATGTTGATATCGTTGTGGACGTCGTACCAAACGAGCATGTGCACGTGATACTTGTTCGTGAAGCAATGGACACGTCCTTGCTTGTGTTCCCAGGTCCGGCGCGAGAGATCATTGGAGACGCCAGTATAGAGCGTTCCGTTTCGGCGGCTTGCCAGCATGTACACGTAGTACAGCTTCTCCACCTGGGTCCCCTTCCCCTCGTACGTCTTCGCTGCTGCGCCGCTTCGCTGTGCTCGGCCGGGGATGACAAATTTGTTTGTATCGAGACTGTGCCCTCAATGAAGAGCGAAGATCTGAGACCGGGCGGCGAACTCCTCGCGCTGCGCTCCGATCGCTCGGCCGGGGATGACAGCTTTTCTTTATCTTCTACGTCTTCCGCCGCTTGTCGGCGGTCATGCGGGTGGCGAAGCGGCGGATCACCATCTTGAGCTGCGGCTCGAGCACGGCGGCCGCCGCATCGCTGACGCTGCACCAGCGGCGCTCGCGCGCGTC
>JBJKRM010000298.1:0-7213 GCA_046704685.1 Rhizomicrobium sp. | reverse complement strand
TTCCAGAACTATTTCCGCCTCTACGACAAGCTGGCCGGCATGACCGGCACGGCGCTGACCGAAGCCGCCGAGTTCATGGACATCTACGAACTCGACGTGATGGAGATCCCGACCAACCTGCCGATCAAGCGCATCGACAACGTCGACGTGGTCTACCGTTCCTTCGATGAAAAGAACGAAGCGGTGATCAAGCTGATCGAAGGTTGCCAGAAGCGCGGCCAACCCGTGCTGGTGGGCACGACCTCGATCGAGAAGTCGGAACTTCTCTCGGACCTGCTCAAGAAGCGCAAGGTCACGCACAACGTACTCAACGCCCGCTATCACGAGCAGGAAGCCTCCATCGTCGCCCAGGCCGGCCGCCTCGGTCAGGTGACCATCGCCACCAACATGGCCGGTCGCGGCACCGACATCCAGCTCGGCGGCAACGCCGATATGCGCATCAAGCAGGAACTCGGCGGCATCGTCGACCAGGACGAACTGGCGCAGAAGGCGGCGCAGATCCGCGCCGAAGTGGCATCCGACAAGGAGAAGGTGATCGCCGCCGGCGGTCTCTATATCGTGGGAACCGAGCGCCACGAAAGCCGGCGCATCGACAACCAGTTGCGCGGCCGTTCCGGCCGCCAGGGCGACCCCGGTGCATCGAAGTTCTTCCTGTCGCTGCAGGACGACCTGATGCGCATCTTCGGTTCCGAGCGCATGGACAGCGTGCTGACGCGCCTCGGCCTGGAACAGGGCGAAGCCATCATGCACCCCTGGGTGAACAAGGCCCTGGAAAAGGCGCAGCAGAAGGTGGAAGCGCGCAACTTCGAGATCCGCAAGCAGATCCTGAAATACGACGATGTGCTCAACGACCAGCGCAAGGTGATCTTCGAGCAGCGCAAGGTCATCATGTCGTCCGACGACGTGTCGGACGAGATCAGGGAGTATCGCACCACCGTCATCGAGGAGCTGGTCGAGCGCCACATCCCGCCCAAGGCCTATGCCGAGCAATGGGACGCGACGGGCTTGCAGCAGGAGGTCAAGGACATCTTCGACCTCGACCTGCCGGTGGTCGATTGGACGCAAGAGGAAGGCATCGCCGACGAGGAAATCCGCGAGCGCATCCTGAAGGAGGCGGAGAAACGCGCCGCCGAGCGCACCGCGAACTTCACGCCCGAGATCATGCGCTATGCCGAGAAGGCGATCCTGCTGCAGACGCTGGATCATCTCTGGCGCGAGCACATCATCAACCTCGAACACCTGCGCCAGTATGTCGGTCTCAGGGGGTACGGGCAGCTCGATCCGCTCAACGAGTACAAGAGCGAGTCCTTCGAACTGTTCGAGGGCCTGCTGTCGCGACTTCGCATCGACGTGGTGCGCCAGCTGATGCACATCCAGATCTCGATGGAGCAGCCGCCGCCGGAGATGCCGCAGGATGCGCCGCGCGAGATGTACGCCACCAAGCTGGATCCCATGACCGGCGAGGACGAGGTTGGTGACCAGCCCGTCCAGCGCACCTATGTGCGCCGCGATCGCGACGTGCCGGTCAATCCCAACGATCCATCGACCTGGGGCAAGGTGCAGCGGAACGCGCCCTGCCCGTGCGGATCAGGCCGCAAGTTCAAGCACTGTCACGGCGCGTTGGTGTAAGCCCCGGGCCAGTAGAGAGCGAAGCCACCAGCCGTGTTCGGCTGGAGCGGCAACGGCTTACGACTCGGCAGCGCCGCAATTGCTCCAGCCTTGCTCTCTGCCGTGCGGCGCAGGGCTCGCTAACGACAAGCACCATCACTTCCCCTGCGACACATTTACCACTCCACGGCTTTGCTTTAGTCTCCGCCAAGGTGTCGCGCCTGCCGCTTCGACGCGGCGGGGCGGCGCTCAGGGGCACTGAGGGAGATTGATCATGCGACTTTCGACGCCGTTGCGCCTTGGCGCAGCGTTCGCCTTGGCTGGTGTCCTGGCGGCACCGGCTTTCGCCGAATCCATCCATGCAAAGACCGAGCGGGCCCAAGCGGAGATTCCACGCTGCACCAAGAAAATCGGAACCGCAGCAATCTACGAGCCGAAAAACAACTGGTGGTCGGGATTGGGTCTCGAGTCTCCCGAGGCCCTCATCAAGATTTTCGTCATGCGGTCAGGCTGCTTCACGTTGGTGGACCGCGGCAAGGGGTTCGATGTCGCCCAGCGCGAGCGCGAACTGGCGAGCGGCGGTGAATTGCGCCAAGGCTCCAATATCGGCAAGGGGCAGATCAAGGCGGCCGATTATGTGATCGTGCCCGACATCGTCTCGAAGAACCAGAACTCGGGCGGCGGCGGCCTGCTGGGCGGCCTCGGCGGACTGATCGGCGGCGGCGTCGGCTCCATTGTCGGCAGTCTCGACATCCATTCCAGCACGGCGGACGTCACCTTGACCGTCACCGACGTGCGCTCCTCCGAACAAGTTGCGATGGAGGAAGGCCACGCCTCGAAGAGCGATGTCTCGTTCGGAGCCGGCGGCGGCGGCTGGTGGGGCAGCGGAGCGGGCATGCTCGGCGTCTCGGGCTACCAGCACACCGAAATCGGCCAGGTGGTGGCACTCGCCTATATCGACGCCTATCGCAAGATGGTCACCGACCTCGGCGGCCTCTCCGACAACGCCTCGGCGGACAATGTCGAGCAGGCGGTGACCATGACCAGACCCGGCAACATGTACAAGTCGTCGCATTGCGGCGGCCATATCGTGCGTAAACTCGAGCCCGGCATGATGTTATATCCTACCGGCAACAAGCATGGGGTGTGTTGGGAAGTCAAAGACGAGCTCGGCAACGAGGGTTGGGTATCCTCGCTGCTTGTCGAGCTGTCGAAGTAGCGGACGTTTCCATCACTCTGTCACAGGGGGCCTTCGGGCCCCCTTTTTTTGTCGCTCGTACCGTAGGAATTGCTACTTGCCAAGATCGCGGCCGATGGCGAGGTATTTTTCGCGGCGCTGCTGGCGCACATCGTCAGGGGACAGATGCGCCAACTCGCCGAGGGCGCGCGCGATCTGCTCACCGACGGTGTTGATCGCTTCTTCCGGCGCCCGATGCGCGCCGCCCACCGGCTCGGGAATGATACCGTCAATGACGCCGAGGCTGGCGAGGTCCTGCGCGGTGAGGCGCAACGAAGCCGCCGCATCCTGCGCCTTTTCCGGCCGGCGCCACAGGATCGAGGCGCAGCCTTCCGGCGAGATCACGGAGTAGACCGAGTTCTCCAGCATGTAGACCTTGTTGGCCGTGGCGATGGCCACCGCCCCGCCCGATCCGCCCTCGCCGATGATGGTGGCGATCAGCGGCACGCGCACATTGAGGCAGGACTCGATGGTGCGGGCGATGGCTTCCGCCTGCCCGCGATCCTCGGCCGCGACGCCCGAATAGGCGCCCGAGGTGTCGATCAGCGAGATGATCGGCAATCCAAAACGGTCCGCCATGCGGAAGATGCGCTGCACCTTGCGATAGCCCTCGGGCATCGCCATGCCGAAATTGTGCTTGAGGCGGGACTTGGTGTCGTTGCCCTTCACCTGGCCGACCACGGCCACGGCATGGCCGCGGAAGCGCCCCAAGGCGGTGATGATCGCCGAGTCCTCGCCGAACCCGCGGTCGCCAGCCATGGGGGTGAAATCGTCGAACAGGTGCTTGACGTAATCGAAGAAGTGCGGCCGTCCGGGATGGCGCGCCACCTGCACCTTCTGCCAGGGCGTCAGCTTGCCATAAGTGTCCTTGATGAGCTGGTCGGCCCGCTGCTGCAGCCGGGACACATCGGCATCGATCTGCATGGTGGGATCGGCCGAGGCCAGCTGGCGCAACTCGACAATCTTGCCCTCCAGCTCGGCGATCGGGCGTTCAAAATCCAGATAAGCGTGCATCACGTTCCCCAAAGCGGGGGCGGAACTTGGCAATGTCCCTGCGGTAAGTCAACTTACCGTAAGAAGAGTGACAAATTCGGGCCTGACAAGGGCTTAGCACCTTTCGATTGAGTCCATTCACCGCCGAAAAGGGCGTTGTTAACGTTGCGGATGGCGGGACGAAGGATGGGCTCAAGCAATCTTCGACGGCTGCGACAGGCCCAACTCGACAAGCCCACACTCCACGACTGCGAACTGGAACTGCTCGGCCATGACCTCGGCCTCCGTGAAGTTCGGCGTCAGCACCGCGCCGCTGCGCAGCGGCAGATTGCCGAGACGGGCTTTGTCGAAATGGGCGTGGTAGAGCTTGGCGCCATAGAACGAGGCACCGCTGAGATCGGCGCCCGAGAAATTGGCGGCCCTGAGATCGGCACCGTCGAATTTGGCGCCTTGCAGCTGACATCCCGAGAAATCGACACCGATGGCGAGCGTGCCGCGCGCCGCCAAGCCGATCAGGCTGCGTCCCGCGAACTGATCGCTGACGGCCCGCAGATCCTCGCCGTCGAGTACGGCGCCGCCGCCGTTCTTGCCGTCCGACACCACCCAGTCCTGATGGGCGGCGATCTTCGACTTGATCACGTCGGCGCGCGCGCGCGCCTCCGGCGTGATGTCGAACACGCAGTCGACGAAGGTCTCCGGCGGCAGGTTGAGATCGGCGACATTGACACCCATCAGCACCGCGCCGGTGAACTTCGCATCGGTCAGCCTGGCGCCCCGGAAGTTGGTGCCCAGAAGCAGCGCGCCGTTGAAATTGGCGCCGTCCAGACGGGCCTTTCCGAAAGAGGTGTGGCACAGCGAACAGTTGCTGAAATCGACGCCGCCGAAGACGTTGCCGTCCGAGGCATGATCGATCACCGACACCGCAGACCGATTGACCAGCATCATGGTCGCCGAGCGCAGATCCGCATTGTCCAACACGGCGTGGGAGAGATCCGCCCCCCTGAACGAGGCGCCACGGATGTCGGCATTCACCAGGGTGGTGTTGCGCAGATTGCAGCGCCTGAGGTCGGCGCAATAGAGGCTGGCGCGTATCAGGCTGGAGCCGTGCAGATTGGCGCGGACCAGCGAGGCCCCCGAGAAGTCCACTTCGTTCAGCATCCGGTTGGCCAGATTGCGTCCATCGAGCACCTGCCCTTTGAGCGCGGCGCGGATGCCGCCGCGCCCCAGAACAAAGCGTTCGTGGTTGGCCAGAATTCCGTTCAAGTCGGACTGGGCGATCTGGGGCTTTGCCCCGACCAATGCGGTTGCCGCCATGCTGCCGTCTCCGTCCAGCGGTTGTTCTACCGCGGGACCTCCGTTTCGCCTTTATGCGCGCCGTGGTTGATGGTGATTGTTGGCTCTGGCAGGTTAACGGCCGGTGGATGCACAACCATTATTGGTTTTTGCAGTTGCGAATAAGTCACGTTTTAGTTGAGCGGCGCTTGGCCAGGGGATGCGCGGAAGCCACTGTCCTGGCAAGGCGATCGCGCGCCACATGGGTGTAAATCTGGGTGGTGGCGATATCGGCATGGCCCAGCATGGTCTGGACGCTGCGCAGGTCGGCCCCGCCCTCCACCAGATGCGTCGCGAAGGCATGGCGCAGCACATGCGGCGAGAGCTTGTCCTGGTCCAGACCGGCATCACGGGCCAAATCCTTCAGCATCTGATGCAGCCGGCGGCGCGTCAGATGGCAATCCAGCGAGCGCGAGGGGAACAGAAACCGTTCCGCATGCTTGCGCCGATCGCCCTTGGGCAGAAAGTTCGCGCGCACCTGCAGCCAACGCGCAATGGCCTGCCGCGCCTGCGGATTGAGCGGCGCCAGACGCTCCTTGCCGCCCTTGCCTTTCACCAGCAGAACGCCGTCGCGATTGCGCACCGCCGAGAGCGGCAACGTCGTCAATTCGGAGACGCGGAGACCGGAGGCGTACAGCATCTCCACGATGCAGTTCAGGCGGATGCCGTCTTCGCTCTCCGCCGCCTTGCGGGCCACGGTCGCGATCAGCAACTCCATCTCTTCGCGCGACAGCGTCTTCGGCAGCGGACGGCCGCGCTTGGGGGCGTCGACGGCCACGGTCGGATCGTCGCTGCGGATGCCGTCGGCATAGAGAAAGCCGAAGAACTGGCGCAGCGTGGAGAGCTTGCGGGCTTGCGACGAGCCCGCCACACCGGCGGCGGTAAGCCCTGCGAGATACTGGCGGATGTCATCGCGCGCCGCCTGCTTGGGATCGCGGCCACGCGCCGCCAGCCAGCCGTTGAAGTCCTTCAAGTCCCGCCGGTAGGCCGCCAACGTATTGGCGCTGGCGCCGCGCTCGGCGCTCATCATGTCCAGAAACGCCTCGACGAGATGAGCACCGCTCATTGCGATGACGCCGGCTGGGCGGCAGGCAGAGGCGGCGGGGCGTATTGCGCCATGGCATCGAAAGCCAGGGCGCGCGCCGTGCTCATCTCGTTTAAGCCAGCCAGCATGCGCACGTATTCCATCGTGACGTCCGGAGCCATGTGGCGCAATCCGATCGCATGGATCGAACCGAGAATCATCAGCAGTGTCTCCCCCCGGCGGTCCGGCGACAGGGCGATATCGTGCATGGTGCGCATCAGCCCTGGCCCAGGGCGGCGTCCCGGCCACATCTGGGATTCGACGGCGACGGCCGCCGCCTTTGCATCCTGCGGCATGGTGATGTTGAGCACGTCCGCCAGACCAACCACCAACGCCTTGTAAGTGCGGTCCGGATCGACGGGCGCCGGGTTCTTGCCAAGCTCGGTGGCGAAACTGTCGAGGTCCATCTGCGCCGCCACCATGCGGGCCGCGTCGTGCGAATCCATCACAGCGATGGTGCGCATCACCGGATCATGCGTCGTCCAGCGCGTGGCGAGATCGGCCCGATCGGCCAGGATCAGGGCGCGCGCAAAGGTGCGGGCATAGGCGCGCAACGCCGGCGCCGGCCGGATCGACGCGATGATATCGGATTGCAGCGCGGCGGCCAGCGGAGCCAAGTCGTCCTTGTCGCCCAGTGACAGGGCCTCGGCCATCAGCCTCGCTTTCTCCACCGCATCGGGCTGGATGCCGGCGGCACGGCGCAACAGCGCCTGCCCCATAAAAAACGGCAGGCCCGGCGCATCCTGCGCCGCATTGGCCACCCGGTTCAGCGGCAGGTCCTGCGTATCGGCAATCTGCCGGAGTTCGGCGATGCTGGCCGCACCGGTGGCGATGATGCGCTCGGCCGCCTCGAAGCGGGCCCGCGGAGGGCTGCGGGTGTCGCGCATCACCAGGAGATTCACCGCCGTGCCCATCTTCTCGGCGACCGCCGGAGGAATCGGCAGCCCGGCCTGCTGCAG